>CAZLCI010000012.1:0-43479 GCA_964558115.1 uncultured Nitrospinaceae bacterium
CTAATATTTTGGAAACATTTCTTCCAGATCTATATGAATTATCCAATCTTATTTTTCAGAATCCTGAAATTGCATATGAAGAAGTAAAAGCGTCAAACTGGTTATCGTCATTTTTAAAAGAAAATGGTTTCAATGTAAAACAAAATGTTGGAAACGTTAAAACTGCATTTAAAGCAGAAAAAAGCACAAAAAAGAAAGGTCCAAGTATTGCATTCATAAGTGAATACGATGCACTTCCTGAATTAGGTCATGCATGTGGACACAATATTATAGCTACCATGGGTGTGGGTGCTGCAGCTATTCTATCTTCGATAGCCAGCGAAATTCCTGGAAAAATTCTTTGTATAGGAACCCCTGCAGAAGAGGGAGGAGGCGGAAAAATAAAACTCCTAAAAAAAGGAGTTTTCGATGATGTAGACGCAGCAATGATGATTCATCCAAGCGGAAAAAACGAGATTTTTAGGCCAGCTCTCGCTAGAGTGAAAATCTTTTTTGATTTTTATGGGAAACCGACTCATGCGGCAGCTTCCCCAGAAAAAGGAATTAATGCTCTTGATGCTCTAGTTTCAACGTATCAAAATATCTCTTTACTTAGGCAACAGTTACCGGATGACGTACGAATCCATGGGATAATCACTAAGGGTGGGGATGCGTTAAATATTACTCCGGAACACACCCAGCTTGTTTATCTTATAAGAACCAAAAACAAAGATTTTCTTCCAGAACTCACTACAAGAGTTATTGCATGCGCAAAAGGCGCTGCAATCTCGCATAATGCAAAATTAAAATCACGGCTTGATCCACTTAAATATGACCCTTTGAAAAGAAATCCCACGATGGAAACTCTTTTTGAAGAAAATCTTAAAGCACTCGGAGAAAGTGTGGAAGAAAAAATATCCGATATTCCTGCCGGCAGCACAGATTTTGGAAATCTAAGCTACAAAATACCGGGCATACATCCGAGACTAAAAATGGTCGCACCAAATATTTCTGCTCACACACCGGAATTTCAAAAAGCCAGCGGAGGGAAGGCAGGGAAAAAACTTATTGCGCTAGGATCGCAAGTGATGGCTATGACAGCTTTAGACCTCATGACATCGGATAACAACATGAAAAAAGTACTAGAAGACTTTAAAAGACAAATTTAAAATCTATAAAGATAACTTAGGACTAAATGTTATAATAAAACTCTTTTAACGGTCATCTATTGGCGTATAACTAGATTCTAAATCTCCAACATAGACTGCTCTTGGTCTAAATAAGCGATTATCTGGAAGGTATTCCAGGATTCTAGCAGTCCAACCTGAAATTCTAGCTACTGCAAAAATGGGAGTGAATATATCAGTATCAATTCCCATGGCGTTGTATATAATTCCAGAGAAAAAATCCACATTCGGGAAAATACCTTTTCCTCCTAAATCCGCAACGACCAAAGCTTCTAATTTTTTCGAAATCTCGTATAAATTGCCAGTTCCAGCCCTTTCTGAAAACTCTTTTGCAACTGGATCAAATAACACAGCACGTGGGTCATACGCTTTATACACTCTATGACCAAAACCCATCACTTTAATTTTTTTAGCTTTTGCATCCGCAAACCATTCATCAGTAGAATTAGGATCTCCTATCTCCATAAAAGTACGGAGGGTCATTTCATTCGCACCACCATGAAGAGGACCTTTTAATGAACCAATACCAGCAATAATAGAACTATATAAATCTGTCAGAGAACTATTGGTAACCATTGCACTAAAAGTTGATGCATTCATTCCATGTTCTGCATGCATAATCAAAGCCATATCCATTACCTCTGCAGTTCTATCTTCAGGCATCTCTCCAGTCATCATACGAAGAAAATCTTCCGAAAGCCCAAGAGATGGATCTGGATCTAGAATAGGCTGATCTTTTCTCGCTCTTTGCGTTGCAGCCACAATAGTAGGTATCTGAGCGGTCAAAGAAAGAGCAATATCATAATTATTTTCAACCGTTACTTCGAATTCTTTTGGATTGAGCGACCCAAGCATAGAAACTGCAGTACGTAAGGTACTCATTGGATGACCTAATTTAGCTGAATGATTTATAACATTCTTTACGTCATCGGGAATAGATCTTCTTGCAGCCAAATCTGCTTTAAAAGATACTAATTCGTCTTTTTTAGGTAAACTCCCATTAAGCAAAAGGTAAGCAGTTTCTTCATACCCGCCACCTCCAGCACAAAGATCGTCAATACTATAACCTCTGTAAATAAGTTTTCCATTAGCGCCATCAACATAACTAATAGAACTCTCATTAGTTATTGCGCCTTCTAAACCTTTCTTAAATTCTGCTTTGCCAACAAACTGGCGTGGCTTCTCTTCGGGCATGTAAAACTCCATAAAAAGATTAAGATATTCGGTGTATATTGTATACAATCCTATAAACATAACCAACAAGATTGCTTATGTAATTTTTAATGATAATACTACGAATCCGATTCTTTAACAATCATTCTCTACCAATCTTTTTTTTTACAAAGTTAAAAGTAATTCTCGTACGACTTTCGCAGCGACAATAGAACTTAGATCTGACTGATCAAGCATTGGCGATAATTCGACTACGTCTAAGCCTACAACATTGAATCTATGAAAATGCTTAAAAATTTGATTTAGTTCAGAAAAACTGATACCTCCAGGTTCTGGACAACCTGTTCCACAAAGTTCAGAAGGATTCAACACATCTAAATCTAAAGTTAAGTAAATTGGAGCATCACCTAAACCTGAAATGAAATTACTCATGGTTTTTACATCTAATTGAAAAAGGTTTTTATTTTCCTTCATTTTTCTCCATTCAGAACTAGTTCCAGATCTAACCCCAAAATGAGAAATGTTTTTTATGCCTATTTTCGATTCTACGTTAGACATTACGCACGCATGCGACAAATTCGTTCCTTCATAAGATGTTCTCAGATCTGCGTGTGCATCTAGATGAATTACATGCAAATCAGGGAAAAATTCACTGGCAGCATTAACTAATCCCACAGTTATCAGGTGCTCTCCTCCCAAGGCAAATGGAATCTTATTATCTGTAAAAATTTCTCTGGATTTTTTATAAATTTCAGAGATAGCCAATTGAGAATTTCCCTGGCCAATTTGCAAATTTCCAATGTCACAAAATTCGATCTTCTCTAATTCCAAATCTAAGATTGGACTATACGTTTCAAGCCCTTCAGAAGCTGAACGAATTGAATCAGGTCCAAATCTGGTTCCTGGACGAAAACTGGTGCTTGTATCTAGGGGGCACCCAAAAAGAACAATGTCAGAGTTCCTATATATTTTTTTAGCGGCTAAAAAAGTGGAATTCGAAATCATTTTTCACCTAAAATTCTTTTTATATACGGTGGTAGAACCAAAGATGCGACATGAACTTCATGAGAATAATATTTCAGTTCTTTCCCCTTTAAATTTCGAGGATAAATTTTAAAATCACTTTTTGAGTTTTGGCAGGAAAGTGCAAAAGACCATATTCCTCCGGGGTACGTAGGCGTATTTGCCAAATAAAAAGAGGTTCGTGGGAAAATTTTTCTTATTTTTTTTGATATTATTTTCATAGATTTTGATTCAAAAAAAGGTCCTTGAGTTTGAGCAGCATATATCCCATTTTCTTTTAAAATTCTTTTTGAAAAGCGAAAAAAAGATTCCGTCGTAAGAGGACTCGCAAAACCAACTGGATCTGTAGAATCCACTATTATAACATCAAAAGACAGAGAACTTCTTTTCACAAATTTAACTGCATCTTCTATGCGCAGATCTAATTTAGAGTGACTTAGTTTAGAGGAAATACTCGGCAAAAACTTTTTTGCACTATCTACAACCACTTTGTCAATTTCCACCATTGTAACTTTTTCTACAGACTTATGTTTAAGAATTTCCCTCACACAACCTCCATCACCTCCTCCAATAACAAGTACTTTTTTTGGCTCAGGATGGGAGAACATTGGAACATGAACGAGCATTTCATGGTAAAAAAACTCGTCTCTTTCGGTTGTCTGAACCGCACCATCAAGAATAAGCATCTTTCCATATTCTTCTGTTTCTACTATTTGAATTTCTTGAAATTTGCTTTTTTCATAAAAAAGTACTTTTTTAACTGAAAAAAATAGACCTGTACCAGAACCATGAAATTCAGAAAAGGTAAAATTCCCTTTGGGAATCTTATCATTCGGAACAAATGGAGATGATTTTAAGTCCATAGAACTACACCCGAAAATGAAGCGCCATTTTTATTAACTACATGTTGTGAAGACACACTTTGTATATTTTTTACTGCCACTCCTCTAATTTTCATACTCTCCTCAGCCATAAACTCCGCTCTTTCTTCTATAATACTTTTAGAATCCGTATCGTGAAACTCCATAATTACTCCACATTTTTTATTATCTGTAGGATGCGCGATAGAAACAGCGGCAGAAATTATCTGACCGCAAATAGAAGATGTAATAGAAGAATAAGCAATTGGAACTAAAGAACCTTCTTTAAAATTAAAAGGAGGAATTTCTATACAATTTGGGGGAAGGATACTACTCACCTTCAGAAGGTTTGTATTTCCAACTCCAGAATTTAATAGAGCACCATCAAATGCATTGAGTTCGGTTTCCCCATCGGAACTACCAGAAACCATGAAATACTTCGTTGGCAAAGGGAAAATCATTTTCATTCAATCCTATTTTAGAAAAACTCTTCTTTTCTTGGTGAAAGTTGCTCTAAAACTCCACGGTCGATTTTTTTTGTTTCGATTCTTTCCGCACCAAATCCAACAAATAAATTAGAGATCGCTCTTTCACATTCTAAATCTCCACATGAAAAAAAATCTATTGCAGCATAATCATGTTCAGGCCAAGTATGAACGGCTAAATGACTCTCTGCTACTATGACTACACCACTTACTCCATATGGACTAAAAGTATGAAAAACACTTTGGACAATTGTTGCACCGCTCAATAAAGCAGAGGTCTGCATATGACCTTCTACAAGTTCTACATTGTTGATGATTTCAGAATTGCAACCAAAAAATTCGGCCAGGAAATGCTTACCTAAAGATCTCAAACACAACTCCTAAATTTGAAAACTAAAAAGCTGAAAAATAAAAAAACAAAATCTTAATAACCGAGCTTAGTAGACAATGTCAACAAAACAAAAAAAAATAATAATTGATTTTAATTTTTTTACAAAAAATCAAAAAATTAGTTTATTATTTTTAGATATTGATAAACATTAATAGTTTGAAACTAGGAGGAAGAATTTAATGACGTATGAAATCGAAATGTATACAACTGACCCATGTCCTTTCTGTATCGCGGCTAAAAATCTTCTTAAAAAACGCGGTCTTGAATGGAAGGAATATCTCGTTTTCGGAGGCAGTAAAGAGTGGGAGGAAATGATTACTAGAACCAACGGGAAAACTGTGCCTCAAATTATTATTAATGGAGAAGTGATAGGAGGGTATCCTGATTTATCTGCTATCGATAAAGAAGGGAAACTTTCTGACCTAAATAAATAAATTTGAAACGGATAATTTTCTGGAGAATATTATGGCACTTATGACAGCTAATGAATATAAATCAAGTCTAAAAGACGGAAGAACTGTTTACTACCGTGGTGAAAAAGTAGATGATGTCACAACCCACCCTATCATAAGTATTGCTATTCAACATGCCTCTATAGATTATGATATGACAGAATCTGAAGAATACAGAGACATCGCAGTAGTTAGAGACGAAAATGGCAATGAATTTTCCAGATATTATCAGATCCCAAGAGATCAAAATGACCTTCTAATGAGAAGTTCTTTAATTGAAAAAAGCACGGCTTTAGGGGGCACACTCGTTGTACTCATAAAAGAGATAGGCTCCGATGCCCTTTTTGCACTTCATCTTATTGCATCACACATGGACAAAGAAAATGGAACTGAATATCTTTCACGAATTAAAAATTTCTACCAAGAATGTCGAGATAAAGATTTGGCGGTAAGTGTTGCGCAGACGGATGTAAAAGGAGACCGAGATAAGAGTCCAATTGAACAAGAAGACCCTGATTTATACGTTAGAGTAGTTAATCAAGACTCATCAGGAATTACTATCCGCGGTGCCAAAATTCATACATCGGTTTCTACCAATGCTCATGAAATTATCGTTTTACCAACTAGAAACATGAAAAAGGGAGAAGAAAAATACGCAGTTGCATGTGCCGTTCCCGCCAATTCTCCTGGTCTTACAATGATTGCAAGTGGTTATGGAAGTAGAGAAGGAAACGAATTTGAAAATCCTATTAGTTCCAAACATAAGATGATGGAAACACTTACTATTTTTGAAGATGTTAAAGTTCCTTGGGATCGTGTTTTTTTAAATGGCGAAGTTAATATGGCCGGTCCGTTAGCGAAACTTTTTGTTGAATTTCACAGATTTACCGCTGTAAGCTATAAATTACCCTTAGTAGATCTATTTGTAGGTGCATCTCACCTAATTGCCGAATATAACGGAACAATTAATAAAAGTCATATACGAGACAAAATAGCAAAATTGATCACATACGCACAAATTTGCAGAGGAATGACTAGAGAGGCTGCGCACGAATGTAAGATTATTGATAATATAGCCATTCCCAATGCTGAACTAATTAATATAGCTAAGTTGCACTTCGCAACCGGATATCACGAAGCTATTTCTTGGGTACAAGATATTGCAGGAGGCCTTCTTGTAACCGGACCAAGCGAAGAAGATATTCAAAATGACAAATTAAATTTTCTGATTGATAAATATCTAAAAGGTTCGCCTAAAATAAAAACTCTTAGTCGACTTAGCTTAATGAATCTAATATCAGAAATAACGTCGACAGATTTTGCAGGATATCAAGCTGTCCTAGCTATTCATGCTGAGGGAAGTATTGAAGCTGAAAAAATGACAATTATCAAAGAACACGAAATTGAAAAATCTATCGAATACGCAAAATGGTTGGCCAAAATCAAATAGGAAACAAATGAAAAATAAGGCAATAGTTGCTGTCTGGATAACAGTAGACGAAAAAAATATGGAAGAATTCAGAAAATGGCATAATTGTGAACATTCAACCGATAGATTAGAAGGACCTGGATTTAACGTTTGTCTCAGATATAATTCTTTGAATGGAACCAGGAAATTTCGTATTCTCAATATTTTCGAAGGGAACAATTTAGAAACTTTCAATTCAGAATATTACTTAGAGTCTAGAAATAACCCAACACCATGGACTCAAAAATGTATGTCATTTATAAAAGATCCTATTCGCGTAGTATATGAATTAACAAATAGTTATGGAGAAATAGCAAAATATCAATCTCCCTATATATACACTGCCCTCTTTAATCTAGAAGGTTCAAAAGAAACCTTTTTTAAATTCCTAGAAGAGAAAATCAAAAAAAATCTATTACAAGCAAAAAACTTCTCCAGATTTAGAATTTGGTCAAAAAACCATGAACTCTCAGAAAGCAAAACAAAAGAATCAGAGATCCAAAGAAATTCTGCAAGTAAACATGATTACCTGTTATTGAGTGAAATAGAAGATATTCGAGAACAGGCTCATGAGAGAATCGAACAGATTTTTGATGAAATAAAATCTCAAAATCAGACAGAGGTACAAATACGAAATCTTACATTTGAAAAATGGTCTTTAGATTTTATAAAAATGGAAACAAAAAATTAATATACATATTTTATTAAAGAAAAGAGAACATTGAGTTATAAAAAAACAATTGTTTTTATCGTTATAAATATAACACTCCTTATCTCGGCTATTTCTTGTTCCTTTTTACTAGAAAAAAAAAGAACTCCGAAAGAACGAGGAATTACAGACAAAAAAAAAGCAGAACAAAATAGTTTTTCTCATTATCTACAAAAAATTGAAAGTTACAAAAAATCAGGAAAATTGCCTATAATTGACGTTGAAGTTTCACTTTCACAATGGCCGAATATACAAGAACTAATTAACGAAATGGATAAAGGAGGAGTTGCATTAGCAGGAATAACATCTCCAAAAATTAACGAAATAAGAAAAGCCATCAATCGATTTCCTGAAAGATTTTTTCCACTGACACAAGAATCTTCAGAAAAGGATTGGGAAGTAGAGAAGAGTTTATTCACAGACTCAATAAGAAAACAAATAAATTCTGGTGCTTTTGGTATTGGGAAAATAAAATTTCATAACAAAAAAGTATCGTCACTCAAAAAAACCGAAGAAAACACTTTGAGAAATATTGTATTTTTTGCATCTAAAATGAAAGTACCTACAATAATATCTTTCGATCCAAACAATCAATTTCTTGACTTGATTGAAAAAAATCTTCAAAAAAAACCCGAAACTAAGATTATCTGGACACAAATTGGAAATATTGAGAAACCATATTATCTTCCTTCATACGGTCACGGTCTTATTCGAGCTCTTACCATACGACATCCCAATCTTCTTTTCACAATCACTACAAAGGATTACGATTTATTTGAAAACAAATTCATTTTAAGAAAAAATCACCTTTACGATTCATATGATTATTTTTCTATAGACTGGAGAAATTTAATAGAAGCTAAAATTTCTCATTTTATGTTTGGCGTTAAATATAAAAAAAATAAAATGAATTATTCTGAGAGGGTGAATAAATTCAGAAGAAATATCTTAAGTAACTTTAGCTATAATACTCGGCATAGAATCGCTTATAAAAATGCATTAAAAATATTTTTAAAAAGATAGATAAATTTCAAATGCCATGTCATAAATAACTATTTACAATAATAAAATTTTTCGTATTCATTATAGAATAGATTGGTTACGTAAAATATTTGAAGGAGACCTGATTGATGTTTAATATTCGTCATCCACAAAAGACATGGTTTGGAGTTGGAAGCGTTTCGAAAGTAGCTGAAGAAGTGCATTTCTTGAATGGAAAACATATCCTTTTCTTTACAGACAAAGGAATTTCTGAGGCTGGGATTGCAAATATCGTTTTAGAAAAGCTAAACGACGAAAGTATAGAAATCACTGTTCATAATACGTGTCCTCCAGAACCTGCAATTCAGGATTTAGAAAATATTTTCGATCAATATAAAAACAAAAAATTTGATTTGATAATAGGTGTTGGTGGAGGAAGTACAATGGATATTGCAAAGTCAATGTCCGTTTTATTAACAAACTCAGGAAATCCCCGTGATTTTCTTGGAATAGACTTAGTCCCTAAGCCGGGATTGCCGACTATTTTATTACCAACTACTAGTGGCACGGGTGCAGAAGCAACCCCGAATGCAATTTTTTCAATTCCCGAAGATCAAGTCAAATTAGCAATAGTAAGCACACATTTAATCCCAGAAGTAGCGATTGTCGATCCTGAACTTACAATTACTGCTCCCCCAAAAGTCACTTCAGCTGCTGGTGTAGACGCACTAACACACTGTTTAGAAACGTATGTTGCAAGAAATGCAACTGTACTTAGTGAGGTTTATAGCATTGAGGGAATGAAATTGATTTCACGATCCTTGCGTAAAGTTTGTAAAGACGGAAGCGATATTGAAGCTAGAAGTGATATGGCATTAGGTTCATATTATGGGGGCGTAGCTCTTGCAGGAGCAGGAGCAGGAGCGATACATGCCTTAGCTTATCCACTTGGTTCCCGTTTTCATATTCCTCATGGAATCAGCAATTCTCTAATGTTTTCACATGTAATGAAAGTAAACTACAGTTCAGAAATTAAAAAATTTGCAAAAATAGCTAATATACTCGATGAAAACACACTCTCATTTGATGAAGAAAAAGCTGCTAAAAACTCAGTAGATGCAGTTAAAAGACTTTGCGAAGACTGTGGCGTTCCTACCAGACTTAGTGAAGTAGATGTGCCTGCTCATGCTATTCCAGAACTAGCGGAATCTGCCTTCAAACTCGAGAGATTATTAAATTGCAATCCAAAACAACTTACTCTTGAAGATATAGAAAAAATATATCAATCCGCTACTTAGGACAAAGTTCAATTAAAACATACAAAAATTTTTCAAAACTTCTAAAACTAAATGCAAATCATTTAGTTTCAATTATGGGTGCAGGTGGAAAAGCAACCTTAATGAAAAGACTCATTATAGAAGCTCAAGAATCTAAAAATCCAATACTAATTACAGGGACAACCAATTTACATGCTTTTAAAAATTCAACAGAACTACAAATAATCTCTGGATATCAAGGAATTAAGGTTTGGCAAAATGATGAAAAAATCATATGGACCAAAAAAAAATTACCGAATGATATTTTCCATGGATTTTCTACTGAAGAAATAGATGGAATTCAAGAAAATGCAAAAAAATATCTGACCATTGTGAAAACAGACGGTGCAAGAAAAAGATTAATTAAAGTTCCAAACTCTAAAGAACCTCTTATCCCTACAAAAACAACTCACTGCGTGTCTATTTTTAATATACAATCTATTGGGGAAAAAGCCTCTTCAGAACTTATACATCGTTTTGATCTTTGTTCCCAAATAGCAAAATTCAAAAAAAACAATATAATTAATATTTCACACCTAGTGAATCTCATTTCTTATGAAAATGGATATCTTTCGCGTATGCCTAAAGATTCAAAGAAAATTTTATATCTTTCAGGTTGTATAAAATCAGAGGATATAAAAAATGCACAGCAAATATGCAAATCCATTGAAAAAATTGGATACGACATTCTTATATTCGGAGATACAATCGAAAAGAAGTTTTTTTTATATGGAGAATAGAATGCCTGAATATGAAGAGTTGAAAACATTTCTAGAAATAAAGAAAAAAGAAATTCAAAGGGAAATTAAGGAAATAGTTCAAATGGATTCCCCCACATTTCCTTCAGTGGGAACAAATCAGATAATTAATTATTTTTCAAAAAAATTCACCTCATTAGGAATTAAAAATAAAAGATTGAAAGGAACTAAAGGAACGGGAGAACATTTGTTAGCTACGGTTAAAGGAAAAGAAAAAAATAAAAATAAAATTTTATTAATTGGTCATTGCGATACAGTTTTTCCATTACAAACATCAGAACAAAGACCTTTTCAAGTTAGAGGGGAAACAGCCTATGGCCCCGGCGTAGCTGATATGAAAAGTAGCCTTATAACATGTTTTCACGTTATTGAATTTTTACAAAAAAATTATTTAGAAAAGATAGGAGAAATACAAGTACTTTTTAATTCTGACGAAGAAAGAGGCAATCCATCTTCGCGGACTATTATAGAAAAATTGGCAAAGAATATTTCTGTAGGTCTTATTATTGAACCAGCACGTGCAGACGGTTCTATTGTCTCTTCAAGAAAAGGAAGTGTTATTGGCAAATTAGAAATACGTGGAATTGCCGCTCACTCTGGGGTAGAACCAGAGAAAGGTGCAAGTGCTATCTATGAGATAACTAGAAAAATTACAGAGATAGCAAAACTGAAAATTCAAAATGGTAATGTTAATGTAACAGGATTAATGGGCGGAGAAAGACCTCATATAGTTGCAGAAAAAGCAGAATGCCTTATTGAATTAAGAGCTTCTGAACAGAGTACTCTTAATAAAACTAATAAAAGAATTAAGGAAATCGTTACAAATAAAACGTTTATACCAAAAACAAAATCTACATATAAAATTATTGGACAAAGACCAGCTATGGAATTAAATCAAAGAACAAGTGCCTTGTTAAAAATTACGGAGAAAATATATAAAAAAGCTAGAATGAAATTTTCTCATACTTCTACAGGTGGAGGTTCTGACGGCAATTACTTATCTGCAATGGGAATTCCTGTTTTAGACGGTTTAGGACCAATAGGAGGAAATTTACATACGGAACTCGAATATTCAAAACTAGAATCCATACCTAGAAGAGGTGCTATCCTAGGGGCTCTCATTTTACAAATCAGTTCTTCTTCGGAGATTTAATAAAGTACAGAATCACTTCAAGTGATCCCATCTTTTAATTTGAGCCTCATGCAAACCATTTCCTGTATCAATTTTTATTCCTTCATCAGGAGAAACTATTTCCCCTATATCAGTCAATGTCAATTTTAGATTCTTACAAATATACTCTTGTATCTTTACAGCATCACTTTTTGACGCTGTCATTAGAAGTTCATAGTCCTCTCCTCCATAAAATGCTAGGTCAAAAGGATCTGCTTGAGATTTTTTTCCTAAATTCTCCAATTCTGGGGATATATAAATAGATTTCGCATCAACAACGGCACCTACTTTAGATGCATTGCAGATATGGGACAAATCACCTAAAAGAGAATCGCTAATATCTATCATAGAACTGGCAAATTTAGATTTTCCAACAAAATTTCCAGCATCAACTCTTGCTTCAGGTCGTATTTGTTTATTTATGAGGAAATCTCTTTCTGTTTTTTTAATAGAAACCTCTGGATTAGATAATATGAAATGACCACCAGCCGCCGTGCCTAATTCTCCCGTAACCAAAATTCGATCTCCAACCCTGGCTCCACTTCTTCTAACCAATTTATCTTTTTCTGCCTCACCTATCATAAATAGATCGACAAACATCGGTCCTTTAGTACTACTTACATTCCCTCCAAGCAGAACAATACCCATTTTATTGCATATCAATTTCATCTCTTCACTAAAATCTTTAAAAAATATGTCTCTCATCGAATTGTGATTAGAAATTCCTAAAGAAAGTAATCCAAAACGGGGTATAGCACCCATAGCGGCAATATCACTCATATTCACGGACATAATTTTATTTGCTATATCTTCACTAGAGGAAGTTTTCAAACTGAAATGAACATCTTCCATTTGAATATCCGTTGAGAGGACCCAACATTTTTTCCCTCCAGCATCAATAACCGCGGCATCATCACCATTTCCCAAAACAATATCGTTGTATTTTTTTGAAGTTGCAAATTTTGACTGCAAGAAATCTATGAGGGAAAATTCTGTAAATTTTTCATTCATTTTATTACCCTATCAATAATTTTTCTCATCTGTTTACACACTTTTTCTGGAGAAGATGAACTCATAATAGCAGCAATAACAGCAACTCCTGAGACTCCGCTTTCTAAAACCTGCTCAATATTCTCTATATTGATTCCTCCAATACCAACAATTGGAAAATCAGGAAAACAATCCACAATTTTCATTAATCCCTCTGGTCCAATAGGGATTCTCGAAGTTTGTTTACTTTTAGTAGAAAAAGCAGGGCCCACACCAATATAATTAGCACCATCCCTTATTGCAACTTCAGCTAAATCAGGATTCGACGCGGAAACCCCAAAAATAAAATTTGAACCTACTAATTTTTTTGCTCTAGGTAACAAGTAATCATCTTGACCAAAATGAACACCTTTTGCGTCTGAAACTAAAGCAATATCTAATCTATCGTTTATAATAAGAGAACAATCACTACCCTGTAGGACTTCCCGAACATTATCTGCAAGTTTCAAAAAATCCATTGATTCAATATTCTTTTCACGTAACTGAATCATTGTAGCTCCACTAAAAGCAACAGAACGAACGACTTCCAAAAAAGGGATGTTCGAAGAACTTTTAATCATATTTCGGTCTGTCACAACAATTAATCTAGGATCCAAAAAAAATATTCTCCTTTATAAATAAAAATTATAGCCCTTAAAGTATATATACATAAAAAAAGATTTAAATTAAATTAAAATTATCTTAATTGACAAACAATCGATTATTTATATTTTCAAATGAAAGAGTTGATATTCTTGACGGAATAACGTTTCCAATTTATCTTCTCTTGAATGAATAAAATCTTGTTCTAATAGAATGTTGCATGTATTTTACTGATTCAGTTATCTAGTTTTTATTTTTTTGAACTTAGAAGGAAATTTAATAATTTGTTAGATATTCGTGAGATACGAAAAAATTCCGATGAAATACAAAATCAATTACAAAGACGAAATGGTAATTTTGAAATCAGTTCGCTTCTAAATGCAGATTCTGTTCGCAGAAATTTATCTCATGAGGTTGAAAGTCGTGTTGCAGAAATTAGGAAAAGAAGCAAAAAAATCGGAGAAATAAAACGAAAACAAGAAAATGGAGAAGAGTTAAAAGAGCTTTTAGCAATGAACGAAAAATTATCCCAAGAAGTTAAAATATATGAGAATAAGTTAAAGGAAGCAGAAGTTCTTCAAAATAGCGCCTTGATGAATTTACCTAATATTCCTCATTCAAGCGTGCCTGATGGAAATTCGACTGATGACAATGAATTTGTTAGGGAATATGGAGAGAAGCCAAATTTTAGTTTTACGCCTAAAAGTCATGATGAAATCGGAAATACCTTAGGAATTTTTGATTTTGAAAGAGCATCCAAAATTGCGGGTTCTAGATTTGCTCTTTACAAAGGGGTAGGTGCGCAGTTAGAGAGAGCACTTATTAATTTTATGCTTAATATGCATACCAATGAAAATAATTACACGGAATGGATGACCCCCTATATGGTAAATAAAAAATCTATGACAGGAACAGGGCAACTACCTAAATTTGAGGAAGATCTATTTAAAGTTGATAATACTGATTATTATTTAATTCCTACGGCAGAAGTACCGCTCACGAATATCCATAGAGAAGAAGTACTAACAAATGAAATTCTTCCTCTTAAATACACAGCATACACTCCCTGTTTTAGAAGTGAAGCTGGTTCTTATGGACAAGATACAAAAGGCTTAATCAGACAACATCAATTTAACAAAGTGGAACTAGTTAGAATATGTCATCCTAAAAACAGTTATGAAGAATTAGAGAAACTTACTATCGATGCTGAAGGAATCCTAAAAAAACTTGACCTTCATTATAGAGTAATGAATTTGTGTACAGGTGATTTAGGTTTTTCTGCAGCTAAAACTTATGATTTAGAAGTATGGTTACCTTCACAAAATACATATAGAGAAATTTCATCTTGTAGTAATTTCGAAGATTTTCAATCTAGGCGTTCGCAAATACGTTATAAACCTGCTCAAGATAGTAAACCTGAATTTGTTCATACGATTAATGGTTCTGGTCTTGCAGTTGGCAGAACTCTTGTGGCAATTTTGGAAAATTATCAAAATCAAGATGGGAGCGTTTCAATTCCTGAAGTTCTTCTCCCTTATATGGGACAAATAAAGGAAATTGCCGCGCAATAATAATTAGTTTCTCTAAAGTTTTTAAAGATATATTTTTAATATCTCATTTCACGGAGGGATGGCCGAGTGGTTGAAGGCGGCAGTCTTGAAAACTGTTGAGCGAAAGTTCCGGGGGTTCGAATCCCTCTCCCTCCGCCATTAAAAGAACTAGCGAACTTTCACTAAAACTGAAATTTAAGAACTATGATGTTCAGTAATAAGTGACTTTTTCATAAATATCACTATAATTCACGTGGTATTGTACTTTAAAACTTTCATTAATAAATTTTTTGAGGATTATAAATGGAGAGATGGCCGAGTGGCTGAAGGCGCTCGCCTGCTAAGCGAGTAGGCTGGGAGACCGGCCTCGAGGGTTCGAATCCCTCTCTCTCCGCCATTAAAAAAATGAATAGAAAAATTATTTTAAAAATTTCCATAACGTTTCAGATTATTTTTTTATTTTCTTTTCTTGTTCCTGTTTTTTCTGCTGAAAATAAAAATCCGATTCTTATAATGAAAACAAATTATGGAACAATTTCTCTAGAATTATTTCACAAAAAAGCTCCTAAAACTGTTCGAAATTTTATTCGATTAGCTACTAACAATAAAAAGTTTATACATCCTGTAACGGGAAAAACTATCAAACCCCATTTTTATGACGGTTTGACTTTCCATAGAGTGATTAAAGACTTCATGATTCAAGGAGGATGTCCAAAAGGAAATGGGACTGGAGGACCTGGTTATAAATTTGAGGATGAGATCAATGCAAATTCATTAGGTCTTCATAAAATAAAAGCATATACAAATTCAAGGCCACATCCATATTTAGGGATAAGTTCCCAAAGGGATTTTCATCTCAAATTAATTAAACCTCTTTTGAATTCGCTCAAAATAACAACTCAAGAACAATTTAATAATAGCAAAACACTTATTTTCAAAAAACTAGATGAACTTTCCGTAAAAGATGCATTGAAAAATCTAGGTTATAAATATTCAGAAAAACTTAAATCCGAAGCTCCTTTAAGAGGATTTTTAGCCATGGCCAATTCAGGACCTAATACAAATGGTTCTCAGTTTTTCATTAACCTCGTAAACACACCTTGGCTTAGGGGAAAACATACAGTATTTGGAAAAGTAAAAAATGGGATGTCATTGGTAGACAAAATTGGCAATGTTTCCGTAGACAGAAACGGAAAACCAGACTCAACAGTTATTATTCAATCAATACGAAAAAAAGAGAAATAAAAGCTATCTTTTAATTTTAAAGTTCAGTTCTATCCTCTATAGATCTCGAAAGTGTAATTTCGTCAGCATATTCGAGTTGACTTCCCATAGGAATGCCTCGAGCTAATTTAGATATTTTTACTCCTAAAGGCTTTAAAATTTTTGAAAGATACAAGGATGTTCCTTCTCCTGCCATATTAGGATTTAGAGCTAAAATCACTTCTTTTGTTCCGAGAGACTTAATACGTTCAATTAATAATGAAATCGTAAGATCTTCAGGTTCTGTTCCATCAAGTGGTGAGATAAGGCCCATTAGCACATGAAAACTACCTCGAAAGTTTCCGGTTCTTTGAATAGCGAAAACATCAGAATGATTTTCCACAATGCAAATTTGAGGAGGATCTTTTATAAAGCAATTTTTACAACTATCAGCATCCGTTTCGCTTTGAACTAACATTGAACATCTCGGGCATAAACTTATTTTAGCTATCAAGGAATCACAACTAGAAGAAATAAGTTTAGACAAATCAGTATCTTTACTCAAAAGATGAAAAACAATCCTTTGAGCACTTTTTGGACCAATTCCTGGTAACTTAGCGAAAGCATTCACACATTCTTCAATCGCAGGAAAACGACTAATTACCAATTAAAATTCCTTTTTTAGATAAAATTTACATTCCTGGAATAGGTAAACCACCTGTCAATTTTTTCATTTCTGCTGACATAAGTTCTTTACCATTCTTTAATGCTTCATTACATGCTGCTCTAATTAAATCCTCTAGCATTTCTACATCATCAGAATCTATGACTTGTGGTTCAATTTTAACTGACAAAATTTCACCCCCACAGTTAGCAACGACTTTCACCATTCCCCCTCCCGAGGTTGCCTCAACCTTCTTAGCCGACATTTCATCTTGTAATTTGCTCATCTGTTCCTGAAACTGTCTTGCTTGTTTCATCAAATTTCCCATACCACCTTTGAACATTAAGTTTCCTCCTGAAATTCATTATACTTTTCGGTATATAGTTACAAGGGTTTTTCGTGCGCCTTGATATCAACAACTTTTCCGTCAAACAAATCAACTACTTCCTGAATCATATCCTTCCCATCATTTTCAATAGATATGTTTGAATGCGATTTTTTATTTTTTATTTCTGTATCGACATTTTTTTCTAATGTAATTTTCGCGTTCCAAGGAATAATTTCTTTTAACTTCTCTTTTAGAGAAGATAATTCTTCTTCAATTATACTCAAAAACTGAGGATTCCCATCAGACGAGTTTATGAGTAATTTAATTTCATTTGACTGGGAAAAATCCGTCGTTAAATTATCAAATAATACTCTCCTACTTTCACGAAGTTTAGAAATGACCTGCATCCAAGCTTCTTCTACTTTAGATGAATCCCAACCGATATTCGGACTTTCAGACGTATTTCGAGAAGAAGACTCTTTTCCAAAATTTTCATCCTCTTCAAAAGTATTCAATGAATCAACTTGTTTTTTTTTTATATCTAACTCGCGAGGAACTATTGCAGGTTCAGTTTTTTTTGGTTCTGTTGAGGAATGCTTAATCTTTTCAAGAAGTTCATCTACGTTAGATATAATATTCATATTACACATACGGAGGAAAGCAATCTCAAGAATAAAATAAGGAGAACTTAAGGAAGATGCTTCTGAAATAGTTCCGTTTAAAATATTATATGCATGATGGACTTCTTCAAAAGAAAAAAGGGACATTATCTCTTCTCTCTCTGCAATCTCTCCTTTACTGATATCGAAAAGTTCCTCGTTTTTTCCTGCTACTTTAAGCACCATTAAATCTCTTAGATAATTTAATAATCCTACAGAAAAAACTTTTAAATCATGACCCTGTTCATAAATATCTTTAAGTTTCTTTAACGCATTTGAAGTATTTCTTTGACTGACAGCAGTCAAAATATGGCTATAAACATTAGATGGAGGTAACCCCAAGACGGTTTCGATATCTTCTTGAACAATTTTGCCTTTTTCTGAAAATGACAAAATTTGATCAAGAAGAGACAAAGCATCTCTTACACTACCCTCGCTCATTCTTGATATAGAAAAAATTACAGATTTTTCAAGCTCTCTTCCTCTTAATTTTGATACTTCAGAAAGATGCTCTGAAATCTTTTGTATAGAAATTCTTCGAAACTCAAATGTTTGACACCTGCTTATAACTGTTTCAGGTACACGTCTCAGTTCAGTAGTTGCAAAAATAAAAACTACATTTGGTGGAGGCTCTTCCAAAGTTTTCAATAACGCATTAAAAGCTCCTTTCGACAACATATGAACTTCATCAAGAATGATACACTTATACTTTCCCTTTGATGGCAAATACACAAGACCCTCTTGCAAGTCTCTTACATTTTCAACACCTGTATAGGTTGCACCATCAATCTCTAAGACATCTGGATGAGAAGAAACAGAAATCTCATGACACGAACTACATTCATCACATGGTTCATTAATAGATTCACCATTCTTTTCACAATTAAGTGCCTTTGCAAGAATTCTTGCAGTTGTAGTCTTTCCAACACCTCTTGTTCCTGAAAACAAATATGCGGAAGCAACCGTTTGAGACGAAAGAGAGTTCATTAACGTCTGACAAATATGCTCTTGCCCAATAAGTTTTTCAAACTTTTGGGGTCTGTATTCTCTGGCACTTCCTTCGTAACTCATAATAAAATTCCGAATAACAAGAAACAGAGTAAGCGCCGATAGACCAAGTTACTCGTGGCACCCAGAATTAAAAGTATACCGCTGCTTCCTTCCGGACCTGACGGGGTTAACTAGATTCTGTCGCACAAGACCCAGCCAATCGGCTAAATCAATTTTATTTTAATGGCGGAGGGAGTGGGATTCGAACCCACGTTAGGGGTTACCTAAACACGCTTTCCAAGCGTGCGCCTTCAGCCACTCGGCCATCCCTCCAAAAAAAAAACCTGAAGCTATTGAAACAGGAAAAATCAAATGAAACAACCCAACTTTTTGTTGACAACCAAGAGTATATCATCCATCATTGTTGCACGTCAGAAAGGAGGTGGTCAAAATATGAAAATTCACTGTATAGACGAGGTGGCTGCTGATTAGGGTGATGACATATACCTAAAAGGGATTTCATCACTTCTGAGTAGAATCCCAACAGTTTACCGATAAGACCCCTTCTTTATAAGATGGGGTCTTACGTTTTTTTAGAACTAAATTCAAAAAATTGGGGTTTCGGATGTCAAACGATGAACTTGTTTCTCTTCCTATTTTCGAATTATCAAAAAAAATACAATCAAAAGAAATCTCTGTTAAAGAAATTGTCCAATCAACATTAGAACAAATAGAAAAATTAAATCCTGAAATCAACGCTTTTATAACTGTTTGTTATGAAGAAGCAATTGAATCTGCAGTTATTTTAGATAAAGAAATAGAAAATTCTTCATATAGAGGATCTCTTCATGGTATTCCTATAGGAATAAAAGATATTATTGATTGCGAAGGTATAAAAACTACTTTTGGTTCTTCTATGTATAGAGATAACATTTCAAAAGAAGATGCAGAATGTACGAGAAGATTAAAAGAAGCTGGTGCTGTCATAATAGGAAAATGCAACACACACGAATTTGCGATGGGTTCAACGAACAAAAATCCTCATTATGGACCTTGTCGAAATCCATGGGATGTAAAACGTGTCCCAGCCGGTTCGAGTGGTGGCTCTGGCGCTTCTGTAGCTGCCCATATGTGTCCTGGCACACTGGGAACAGATACTGGTGGTTCAGTTAGAGGTCCAGCTGCAATTTGCGGAACAATTGGTCTTAAACCTACATATGGCTTAATAAGTCTTCGAGGAGTTCATCCAAATGCTACAAGTTTAGATCACGTTGGAACACTAACTAGAAACGCAAAAGATTCTGCTATAATGCTTCAATCGATTGCTGGTTATGACCCAAAAGACTCCTCTTCTGTTAATATATCAATTCCAAACTATATGCATGAAATTGAAAATGGAATCAATGGATTTCGTCTTATACACTGTCCTGATTTAATTCAAACTGAAATAGATTCAGAGATTATTGAGTCTTTTGAAAATTCTTTAAAAATCCTGAAAGATATGGGGGCTAAAATAGAAACTATAAATTGCCCCATTGCACAAGATATTAATAAATACAGGAAACCTATAGCAGATGCAGAACTTTTATCAGTACATAGAGAAAATATGGAAAAGTCTCCAGAAAAATTCGGAGAAGATGTTTTAGAAAGATTAGAAAACGCTAAGTATGCATCAATAGATTTGTATATAGATGCTTGCAAGAAAAAAACAATAATCCGAAGAAAAATGGAGGAATTTCTGCAAGGATTTGATGCTATAATACTACCTGGATATCCATGTGTTGCAGCACCAATCGAAACGACAATGGCAGAAGTAAACGGGAAAAAAGTACCATTTATGGGACTTAGCAGAGATTTAACAGGACCTTATAACTTTGTTGGATTTCCGGCAATTTCAGTACCATCTGGATTTTCGAAAAAAGAAAAATTGCCTATGGCTATTCAGATTGTTGGCATGCCATATAATGAAGCACACATTTTGAGAATTGCAAATGCTTATGAGTCAGTTACTCCTGAAATTCGTAATATCAAACCTGCTCTGTAAGATTAAATCGATTAATCTTTTTTTAAAACTTTTTTCACAATAGGAACGATCTCAGAAAAACTTTCAGCAATATAAACTCCCGCCTTTTTTAATTTTTCTTTTTTTATTGATGGAACACCAATACCACGTTCAATGATAGCTCCGGTATGACCAAAGGTAGAAGGAGTTTGAGAGTTTTCCAAATTATCTCCCGGTATCATTGCTATTACAGGTTTAGTAAAATTGCCAGACAAAATAAAATCTGCTACAGCTTCCTCTCTTCCAGTACCAGGTTCACCAAAAATAAACACACATTTTGTTTCATCGTCTTTTTGAAATAATTCTAAAATATCAACAAATGAGGAACCTATTAATAAATCTCCACCAATTGCTACATAAGTGCTTTGACCAATACCTTCGGCAGTCAAGAAAAGACAAACCTCTGTTCCCATTCCACCACTTCTACTAATGACTCCTAATGGTCCTTGAGTGAACATCAATTCGGGAGTTTCCCCACCAGTTGCACCAATTTTAGCTTTCCCAGGTGAAATCATTCCTTGACTATTTGGACCTATGACCTGTACATTTCGCTCATTTGCTAAAGTAATTAGCTGTGAAGAATCATGATGCGGAACTCCCTCCGCCAATATATGAATTGTTTTAATTCCTGCCTCTATCGCTTCAAAAGCAGCGTCTTTAACATAACGAGCAGGAACAAACAAAACTGAAAGATCAATTTCATGAATTTGCAAACATTCTTGAATAGTATCATATACAGGAATGCTACCTATATGCTGTCCGCCTTTCCCAGGTGTGGTACCAGCAACAATATTTGTTCCATATTGTTTCATTGTTGGAAGGAAACGTCTTGCCTCCCCTCCCGTAATACCCTGTACTAAAACTCTCGTAGATTCATCCAAAATAATACTCATTTCCCCTCCATATTTCTTTTATAAACAAGTTCAACTATTTTTTTGGATAAATCATCTAAAGAAAATTCTTTCTCATAAAAATGTACCTCTGGAAGTTCAGAAATAATCTGTCTTGCTCTTTCTATACCAGGACCAGCAAAACGAATAACAACTGGAAATTTTTTAAAATCTAGCTTAGATTTTTTTAGGGCACGTACTACAGATTTCATCTTTATGTCTACTTTAGTAAAATTACTCACGTTGCCTGCGATAACAAGCCCTTTTAATCCAGGTTTGGTTAAAAGCAGTTCAACTGCTAAAGAGATTTTTTCCTGATATACTTTATTAATTCCTGGTGTGATATCAAATGTGCTAGCTGGACTACCCCCAAATGATATAATTTGACTAAACCCCGCAAGTGAATAGCCCCCACCTGTTAACATAAATCCTATTTCTCCTTCTAACTCTCCAAAACGTATTGATGCAACATCCGGATCAATTTCATCAATTTTTTTCATTTTAGATTCTAAATCGGTCAGTGGTCGCCAACCATTTCCTTCATCGTTTCTTAAAAACTTTTTAATTTTTTTTTGTCTAAAAAGAGCCTGACCATCTAAAGTTACTACTCCCGATGCAGCTACAATTTTTCCATTTTCAAGTTCTACTAATGGATTTATTTCTATCATTCTACAGTCACATTTTTTAAACATGGAAAATAATTTTAGAATACAAGTGGCAATTTGACTTGCAATTTTATCTTCAAATCCCGCACATATAATGTTTGGATGAATATCCTCTATGCTATATTCTTTTAAAATATTTAATGGAATTTGGGTAATAACTTCTGGACTATTTTCAGCCAATTCTTCAATATCGACTCCACCATTTTTACTTAGAAGAACTATCGGAGAATTAGAGTTAGAATCAAAAGTAATAGAAACAAAATATTCTTTAATAATATCGAGTTTCTCCATAACTATAAGTTGCGTAACAGGGAAAAATCCTACCTTTGAATTCATGATTGCAGATGCATTTTCTTCTACTTTATCAATAGAATTTAGGATCTTGACTGCACCAGATTTTCCACGCTTACCAGTAGGCACAAGTGCTTTTAATACACATTGCCCACCAAGTTCTTCAGAAATACTAACTGCATCTTCTGGTTTAGAAACAACCGAATAAGAAGGCACAGAGATACCATATTGTTTAATTAGTTCTAAAGAAAAGTTTTCAAGAAGACGCACTATTTAAACCTTTAAGATAAAAGTTATTTGTTTTTTATTTTTTGGATTAAATACTTTTCATTCCACCCAAAACTTCTGCGGCCCAATCTGCCATGTAATCAACTGCAGGAGCTCTATCATCAACATTACAGTGTTCACATGAACCTTCTTCAATGGTAAAAATTTTCAATTCTGCCTTTGGACTGTTTATTGCACCTTCTACACACTTTCTTGCACTTTCAAGCGGAACTTGTCGATCATTCTCTCCATGCTGAACTAAATAAGGAACAGTAATTTTATCAAGAAACCCCTCTACCTTAAATTCTTTAGCAACCTCTAATGCATCTTCAAGGGTATCTTTTCCAAATACCCATAAAAAATGTTCAACAAAATTACTGACTGAAGGATTACTACCTGTTCCTGATTTCTCACTCATTTCACTAAATCCAGATTTTTCAGCAAGTTGCTTCGCTCTTAAACCAAAATCCCATATTCCACCCCAAGCAATACAACATTTTAATCTTTTTTCAAATGCTACCGCACGAGGAGCGTAGTACCCACCTAAACTTTGCGCTATCATTCCAATTTTATTTTTATCTACATCTTTTCTTGTCTCCAAATAGTCAACGGCGGCGGCGGCAGGAATTTCTGTTTCTGGAAAAGTCGAAAGATTTTGAAGTCTTAACGCACCTCCTACACCAGGATGGTCAACATAAAGAACTGAAATGCCTCTCTTTTTAAACGCGGAACACGTATTTACATAGTTAAATTCTTTCAACATATCAAAACCGTCAAAATGAACTAAACAAGGAGTTTCTTCGCTATCTGAAGATTTCAAAAAAAGCGCTGGCAAGGTTGTATCTTTGTAAGGAATATCTAAAAACTCTACTGGTTCACCAGAATGAATAATATGCTTTTTAAAAGTTTCTAAACCCTTTTTATAACTCAAAAGTTGTCTTGGATCTTTGTGAGAAATTAATCTATTCGCAATCAAAAATGTCATTGATGATCTATGAAATTTATTAGCAGCACTAAAATTTCTTCCTAAACTTAAATCTTGTTCTGCTCCCCTTTCAAACCTAGTTGCAACCTCAGTCCATGTTTGATACCAGCGCTCTGAAGCATTTGGATTTCCTGGATCTGAGACATCTTTAAGAGATGCACATGCTTTATTTATATGAGAAGCGGGAATCCCTAAACATCCCAAAGATGAAATAGCAAGAGACCAACTATAGTTATTAGGAAAATAATCAATCATATCTGCTTCTCCTTTAACAATAAAATTAATGCCAAAATGGCGGAGAGGGAGGGATTTGAACCCCCGGTACAGTTGCCCGCACAACAGATTTCGAATCTGCCGCCTTAAACCAGACTCGGCCACCTCTCCTTAATAAATTTATTACTTTTCTTTTGCTGTCTTTGTCTCTTTTGCTAGTTTTCTTTTCTCCCCAAAAAAGTTTTGCAATAGTTCAATACTTTCATTCTCTAAAATTCCAGAAGTAACTGAAACCCTATGATTAATTCTCGGATCTACAGGAACATTAAACAAAGATCCACATGCTCCCCCTTTTGGATCTTTTGCTCCAAAAACTAACCTTTCTAAACGAGAATTAACTATAGCACCCGCACACATAGCGCAGGGCTCTAACGTTACGTATAAAGTAGCACCATCGAGTCTCCACTGTTTCAAAGTTTTAGAGGCTTCTCTTACGGCAATCACTTCCGCATGAGCAGTAGGGTCTGACAGAACTTCACGCTGATTATAGCCAGTACCTAAAACTTCTCCGTTCTTAACTACAATTGAACCGACAGGTACATCTCCAACATAATGGGCAAGCTTTGCTAATTCTAATGCACGCCTCATCCAAATAATGTCAGAAACCATAGACTCAGATGAACTCATCTGTTAATTATCTCTTTTATAAATTAGTAAAATTATTTATATGGGAATTGCAGTTCGAGTTTTACA
This sequence comes from uncultured Nitrospinaceae bacterium, assembly GCA_964558115.1. Lineage (GTDB taxonomy): Bacteria > UBA8248 > UBA8248 > UBA8248 > UBA8248 > UBA3496. The sequence goes on from CAZLCI010000012.1 coordinate 25,106, forward strand.
ACAAAAAATTGCTTATTTCCATCCTTAAATATTGATATATGATGAAAAAATTAAATTCTCATTAAATCTTTCCCAATAATAATTTCTCCATCAAAATACTTAGCTATCTCTTGTCTAATTTCTTCAGATGGTGCCATTGGAGGAGTTACGTGAGAAATAATAACCTTTTCTACTTTTGCTTTAGTAGCAGTTTCTCCAATTTCAGATATCGAAGCATGATGTCCCGCAATAATCCTTGCCATACTTTCAGTTTGTCCCAACATTTGAACAATTTTTTCCGGTAAACATGGATGCATCATAAGAATATCTGCATTTTCAGCAAAAGGAATAAGTTTTTGATTAGGACTACCGTCACTTGCTATTACTATTTTTCTTCCCTCTGACTCAAAAGAATAAGATAAAATATCATCGACATTTCCATGGACAGTACACTTATCTACTCTGAGAAAAAAATCTTCATTTTTTAACGAATCTCCATGAGAAAATTCTATAACTTCTATACCTAAACCTTCTCGCGGTTTTCCTTCATTCGCTCTAATTTCAATATCATACTCATAATAATGTTGCATTCTTTCCACTATCTCCTTAACAGGATCTGGTCCGTATACCGTTAGAGGATTAGTAGCACCAAAAAGCCATCTAGTAATATAAAAATCTGCGAATCCTGTGAAATGATCTGAATGGAAATGAGTAAAGAAAAGAGTATCCACATCCTTAACATTAAATCCAGACGCAGTGATCTGTCTTACAACGTTTCTTCCTGCATCTAATAGATACATTTTTTCATTAACTACAATAGCATTTGCATGGCCGCTATTACCTGGTGAAGGAGGAGGAGAACCTGTTCCTAATAAAATCAAATCCATAAATAACTCTCAAAAAGTTCAAAAAATATATTCAGATTATCAATTGTTATATATAACAAATCAAGTTTTTTTTCAGACTAAGATTTTAACAGTAGACAAAATTAATATAGATAATTACCTTATCTCTTATATGAAATATTTTTTTGCTCTATTTTTGTAATTAATGAATCAAGGAAATTATTGACATGGCAAAAATAGCGGGTCAATCTCCAAGAATTGCAAAATTTTTTCGAGTGGGAGAACTAGAAAATAAGATTTCTACTGTTATTTGCTGTGAAATTTCAGGAAATGGAACTCCACTAATCCTTATTCCAGGATTAGGTGATACTGTCTGGGTTTGGCGGAAAATTATTCCGTCTATTGAAAACAAATGTCAGGTTTTTGCTCTAGAACAAAGGGGTCATGGACGCTCTTCTAGTCCAATTGGACCTTACAAAGGAGAAGATTTTCAAAATGACTTATATAAGCTAATAGAACATACTGGCATTGAATCTCCGATATTAGTTGGTCATGGTTTTGGTGGAATGATTGCCCTTGATTTTACAATTAGAAATCCAAAAATAGCGTCTGGAATTATTGCAATAAATCCAGAAATATATACCAAAAAAAAATCTCTTCATTCTCTTCTTAAGGAAGAAATGGAATTCGCTAATAAAAAAGATATGCACGGCGCCTACATAAAAAAGAAAAGAAACAAAAGAATACCAAAGGGGATGTCTTCTAAAGAAAGAGCAGAACATCACCGTCTATTTTTAAAAAATGACCCAATGGGATATTTTTATTCTTGTTCTGCAAACTTAGATCTACTGTCAATCGAAGATACAATAGAAAATATTTCGATTCCAACTCTTCTTGTTCATGGTGAATTTGACACGAATCAAAATCAGTCTCTTGCAACTTTAAAAAATCTTCCTTCAAATTTTGAAAATATTATCGTTGATCGTGCCGGTAATTATGTACATCTGGATAGACCAGAATCATTAGAACATTTAATAAATGAGTTCATTGTGAAAAATAATTTACAATTCAAAGTAAAAGATTCAGGAGAAATACTATGAGTAAACTAATAGATCTCACAGCACCTCTAGGTCACCCCGATCTCTGTCTTGTTCCAACATTTCCGCCTGTAGAGTTTTGGAGATTTCATGAACACGAGTCTCACGGAAGACAAAATAGCGCTGTAAAAATGGCTATTCACCAAGGTACACACTTAGACTCGCCTAACCATTTTTTTTCAGATGGAATCACATTAGACGAAATGCCTTTAGATACTTTTTGCGGAAAGGCAATTAAGATAGATGTTCGTACAACTTCTAAGCCTGCAAATGAAATAACAAAAGAACATATTATAGATTCTCCAGGATTTGATCCGAAGAAATTAAATGGAGCGATTGCAGTAACCTGGTCTGGTTGGTCAAAAAGGGCTATTTTCACTGAAGATTATTTTCCTAAGAATCCATATCTTAATAAAGAAGCGTGTGAATTTCTTTGCGATTGTGGAATGAAAGCCTTGTGTATGGATCATCCTATAGATCCTGGTATGAAACCAGGAGGAAAAGCATCTAAAGGAGATTCGCCCGGTCATAGAACGGTTTTGGGAAATGGAATTCCTCTTATAGAACACGTAGTAAATCTTGATTCTTTTGAAGAGATGGAGTTTGAAATTTTTGCATTTCCAGTTAAACTTTACAAAGTCGAAGGTGCCCCCGCACGGGTTGTAGCAAGGATCCCGTAGTCCCTCATATAACAATCATCTAATTTTGAAAGAGGAAAAGTTTATGTACGGATTTACCTTGTTAACAAGTTTATTTATTGGAGGTCTTATTATTGCAGATGTCCTCGCATCTAAAATAATTATGATTGGATCTCTGACTGTCTCTGCTGGAGTTTTAGCTTATTCGATAACTTTCACCTGTACAGATATCTTAGGAGAAGTCTTTGGTAAAGAAAAAACCAGAAAAGTAGTTATGGCAGGATTCATTACTAAAGTGCTTGTTTTAGTTTTGATGCAAATTTCTATTTTATGGCCTGCCGCTGTTTTTTGGAAAGATCAAGCTGCATATGAAACAGTTCTTAATGCCGGTTCTAGAATTGTTATAGCAAGTATTTTTGCATATTTAACAAGTCAATTTACTGATGTTTGGATCTTTTCAAAAATAAAAGAGAAAACCGAAGGCAAATATCTATGGCTTAGAAATAATGTCTCTACTATCATTTCACAATTCATCGATACTGTTATTTTTATAACTATCGCATTTTATGGTGTTTTTCCTAATAATGTTGTCCTATCAATCATAATCGGACAGTGGTTTATCAAGATTCTTGTTGCTCTTGTCGATACACCATTTGTTTATGCAGGAGTAAATATTTTACGAAAACATTCCGATCACAGCTAATTCGGAGAAATGCTATGCCTTTTTATAAGATTGAAGAGATGGAAACTAAATATTCAGAAGTTGGACCTGCTACAGCTAAAACGGTAGCAGGAGAACTAATGAAAGCTGGATTAGTAACTTATCAGACAGGAGAAGGACCACCTCCGCACTTCCATCCAAATGAAGAACAGTTCATGTTAGTCATTTCCGGAAAAATGAATATGATTCTTGGAGAGGAAAAAAAAGAAATTATGTCTGGAGATTTAATACATATTCCAAGAAATACAAGACATGGAATTTTTACAACAGAAGGTCCTGCTGTTTTCTTTGCTGTAAAAAGTCCTTGTGGGGATGGCACTCTTGATCAAGATTATAATAAAGCAGTAGATGCAGAAGAGGTAATGGAAAAACTTTCCGGAAAATAAATTTAGAAGCGGTCTGAGAATATTGTAAATTTTTCAGACCGCTTCATTTAATTCCTATTTTAAAATCATTTTTCAAAAAAAATTACGCCCGTAGTATAATTTATGTTCTATGTTCTTTTTTTGAGGGCTAAATGGATTTTGGTTTTGATCATGTACATTTTCTCGTAAGTGACGTTCGAGCACTAACCGATTATTTTGATAAAGTTTTTGGAATGAAAATAATTGATTATAAAGAGAATCACAAAGGTGCTGCTTACGCAATTTTAAGGTTTGGAGATGGCACTCTTCGTATTAGAGGAATGAGAGAAAATGATGACCCGGATTCAAGATTTCCAGAATTAGTAGAAGGACTCGATCATATCGGATTATCTGTAGAGAACGTCCGTAATGCATTAGGATGGCTTGTATCAAGAGGGGCAAAAGTTTTCCAAGAACCAGAAGATACTGGGATAGGAGGTAGAACTATCGCGTTTATCAAAGGTCCAGGGAATATAAAGATCGAACTTTGTCAAAAAACTGAATATACATAATTTCAAAAAAGAAAGAGAGATTGTTATTTAAATGAAGATTGCATTAACAGCAGATGTTCACCTTATAAGCCAATTAAAAACACCAGAAAGATTCTCTGCTCTTAATTTAATTCTTCAAAATATGGAACAAGAAAAAATTGATACTCTAGTAATTGCTGGAGATCTATTTAATCAAGACCAAAGCAATGTTTCTGAGATCGAAAATCTTTTAAAAGATTACCCAAAATTTTCTATACATATAATTCCCGGCAACCATGATGAAAATATACAAAATGCTCATTTTTCAGGAGAACAATTTTGCATTCATGAAAAACCTACAGTTGTTAAATTAGGTAATTCGCATTTTGGATTTATCCCCTTCAAAAAAGACAAAAAAATGGGGGAGACTATCGCAGAAATACAAAATGAAATCGATGGGAAAGATTGGATTTTGATTTCTCATGGAGATTTCTACGCTGGAAGCAAAAAACAAAATCCTCTCGAGCCAGGTGAATATATGCCTCTTACAAGGAATGATCTATCTAGGTATAAACCAAAATTAACTTTTCTTGGTCATATTCATAAACCTCAACTCCTGGAAAATAGTATTTATTATTTAGGATCTCCTTGCGGCTTGGATATTACGGAAACAGGAAAAAGAAGATTTTTAATACTTGATACTAATAATTTTTCTATAAAATCTACAGAAATAAAAACAGATATAATTTATATTCAAGAGTCATTCACCATTTTCCCATCTGAAGATGAAATTCAAAATTTACACATTCAAATCCAAAAACGCATTAAATCTTGGAAATTAGATAATAATGAAAAAAATAAAGTGCGCCTCCGTATAGAAGTGAAAGGATATTGTGAGAACAGAAAAAAGATTGTTGAAACAACAAAATCTGCATTTCAAGAATATACCTTTCACGATGAGGATGGTCCTTATCATGAAAAATTAAGCACGATCCAGAGCAATTCTCAATTAAATAAAATAGCACAAAGAGTCATCTCAAAAATTGAGAATGAAGAAGATTGGAGTTTTGTTGATGGAGAACCAACTAAAAATGATATCGTATGGAAAGCTCTAGAAACAATTTATGGGAGCATTCCCAGATGACAATCCAAATCAAAAAATTAAAAATTAACAGAAATGGACCCTTGCTGAAAGACTTCGAAATAGAACCTGGGATACTCAATTTAATATACGGTCATAATGAAAGTGGGAAAACTTTTCTTGTTGAAGGATTGATAGAACTTCTCTTTAAAAATAAAAAAAATAAATTAGAAACACGAGATTGGGATATTACAGGAAAAATTCAAATATCGGGGCTAAGGGAAAAAATTGAATCTTTCACAAAATCGAGCAAAAAAAAACTAGACCAAATTTGGGAAGAAGAATCACAACTTCCTGAAGATCTTTCTTCCTTGCTTGTGGTCAAAGGCGCAGAAACTGCACTTCAAAAAGATGCGATCGATGGGGTTGGTCATTCCTTTTTAAAAAACTTTCTTTCAGCAGAAGGAATTTTAGACGAGGTTGAAAAAAATATTTCAAAAAATTTACAAAATTCAAATATTGAGAATAAAGATATTCATGGTGAAAATAGAGGAGAACTAAAAAAAAGAAATGATTTAATTGAAGAAAAAGAAAAAATATATTCGCTCCTAAGAGAAGTTGAGGAAGTATATGCTTCAACATCGATCCAAGAAATCAATGCATCCCTAGAAATACTAAACTCTAAAATTGAAGCTTTTGAAGCAGCCAGATGTTATAAAGCATTTGAAATCAATAAATCGATAAACGAACTAGAAGAAAAAAAGAATACTTTTCCAAGCTCAGAACGTATCTCTGAATTAAAAGGGATAATAGATCGCTATGTTGATACTCAACAGGAAATAATAGAAGAAAAAAATGAGATTAAAGATTTCAAAGAAGAAGACCTTGAATGGCTTAAAAGTGCATCTGAAGATTACAAGAAATATATAGAAATCAAAGAAAATACCTCTTATGACCTTTATTTTTGGATTACTTGCTTTTTTTTAATAAGCACCTCTATGACCACTTTCCTCTATCCTGGATGGTTCCCTTTTATTACAACAATTCTTTCAATAATTTTCTTTGTACTATTCAATCTAAAGTTCAAAGAAAAAAGAAAGAATAGCGCCTACAATAATGAAATTACAAAACTTGAAAAGGGATATAAGAAGAGATTCTCTAAAGAACTCACAGATTACCCAACTTTAAAAATCAAGTTAGACGTACTAAATCAAGAACAAATTATTAACAACAGCAAAAAAAATGAGATAAAGAAAAGAGAAGAGAAACAAATTATACTTAAAGAAAAGATCGAAAAAATATTTAATGAATTTAGAGACAAAGAATTTAAGACCAAGGATTGGGAAAATACGATAACAAAATTAAAAAAGGAATTGCCTGAAATTAAAAGATCGATTGAATCAATCGAAAAAGAGATTAAAAAAAGAGAAATTGAAAATGCAAAATTAGGGGTTTCGCCAGAAAGATTTCTGGAGCAACCAACAAATTTAGAGTGGAACAAAAATCAGTATGAAAAACTAAAGGAATCTAAAAGAGAAAAAGAGGAATCTAAAAGAGAAAAAGAGCAAGAATTATCAAATCTTAAAACTAAAGTATGTGCAACTTTAAAATCTCAAGAAGAAAACTGGGAAGATCTAATTCCTATCTTGAGAGAAACATTGCAAGAAAAAGAGGACGCTTATATCGATAAAACTGCTGATATTATTAGCAAAATAAAGATTCACTCAATCATTCAAGATTTCAGGGAAAAAGAAAATGAAAGAATAGAAGAAGGACTACAGAGAAAAGAAGTACGAGATGCACTTTTTTCAATTACAGGACGTTATAATAAAATTCGAAAAGAAAAAGAAGAAGGACTTATTGTAATTAATAATCAGGACGAAGAATTTTCAATTTCGAAATTAAGTACAGGAGCAAAAGATCAAGTTTTTCTTGCTCTAAGAACCGGATTTGCAAAGTTGTCTTTGCAATCACAAAGTGCTTTTTTAATCTTAGACGATGCTTTCCAGCACTCTGACTGGGAAAGACGAAAAAATTTAGTTTTTCAAATCGTAGAATTAACTAAATTGGGATGGCAAATTTTTTATTTTACAATGGACAACCATTTAAAAATCTTATTTCAAACTGAATGCGAAAAATTAGGCGACTCATTTAAACTTATAGAACTTGCAAATAAAAAAGAAGACTAAAATAAACACTTCTATTTCTACGTTCACAATCTCTTCAGTTTTACTTCATACTCCCTTTTCGATTTTTCTGTAGTCTAGAAGTACTCATTCTTTATCTCCTTGTTCAAGGAAAAGAGGGAGGCGCTAGATACGGCGGAGATAGCGCCTCCTTCACCAAAAATTCAACAAGAAAAATGAAAGAAGATTTGCTACTTTTCCGAAGCCATTTTTTTCTTCCTAAACTGGACTGCCTGAATAATATCTTGCCATACAAGTTTTCCAAGAGGACCCGAACTATATAAAGAAATATTTACTTTTCCGTCAGGTGAAAGAAGAAAATTCGTAGAGTGTAGGAAAGGTCTTGGCTTGTCTCCCTTGTCTGGTTGGTACATTGCACCCGTTTTTTCAGAGATCAAAACAGGATCTAGATCATATGCAACAGGAAAGTTAGCTTTAGTTTTTTCAACGGTTTTAGCAACAATCTCATTGGAATCAACGGAGCCAGCAACTACTTTAATACCTTCAGCCTCAAGCTTTTCTCCCGCCCGGGAGAATGCAGCAAGTTGCGCAATTCAATAGGGTCACCAATCACCACGATAAAAAAGAACAACCCCCCATGACCCTTTTAAATACTCAGGAATTGATATCCTATCCCCCTGAAAGATATCAAACTCTAAATGAGGAAACATATCTCCTGTGTCGAGAGTTAATGTATTAACTTTTGGCATATACTCCTCCAATAACATATGAAGCTATTTCTGGGCTTGTTTTTTCCAAAACTGTATCATGTAGAGGACGTCCTGCCAAACCAATCTACCTATAGGTCCTGAACTATAAACACCTACAGCTATCGTTCCATCTGGCTTTATTACATAACCAGTTCCATGAATGATTTTCCTTTTTTCTTCGTAAAAACAACCTGTTAAATTTGAAAATTCTTCGTAGGAAACTCCATATCCGAGGGGATAATCTAATTCACATTCTTCAACTGTTTTTCTAGCATCTTCTTCGGTATCTACAGAAAGTGCAAATATCTTAACACCCTCCTCTTTCAACTTAGTAGCTTTTGCGAAGGCAGACAACTGCTGCCTACAATAAGGTCACCAGTGTCCTCTATATGCGAGGAAAACACCCCAATCATCCCCTAAATCATCGGGTAACGAAAAGGTTCCTCCTCCTACTTTTGAAAAAGTAGATTTCGGAAACATATCCCCTGTATCTAAAATTTCATTTTTCATTCTAGGCATTAAAATATCTCCTGATTAGTTTGTTAGAAAAATGGAAATGTAATTATTTTTACCTTTTTTTTTAGAACTTACAAACTTCGTATTTTTTTCTTTTTATAATTTTTTCGCCTACAAGACTTGACTGGCTCCATCTACCCTTTTTAGTATAAAGACACTTTGATTGGAGAACTATAATGCCAGAAAAAATTACTTGTGAGTATAAAGATTGTTTTCAAGAAGGCGACCAGAAAACTTGTTGTTCGGAAGAAATTCTTCTCACAGAAGAAGATTCTAAACGTTATATTCCAAGGGAAGAACAGGATAACCTCATAATTTCCAAGAATTGTTCTATCCCCGCCCTAACAAGCGTTATACGTTATGGACCTGGGTATTTGGTAATTAAAAAGGGAAGAAAAATGAGAGAAGATTTTGAAAGAACTCTTCCCGACTATAAACCGTAATCTATGTTTTCTTTTCCGTTTTATAAAAAATAATTACCAATATTTAAATAAAAAAACTTGCAATCATTCCATTTATAAAACATAATCCGTTTACCTTTTCTCGTTTACCGCCTATTAGAGAGTCGGTGATGAAAAAATTAAATCTGTTCAAATATTTACTTTCCTTTTTTGTTCTTTTAGTAATGTCTGGATGTGATTCAACCAGATCTAATTATCCAATCAGTTTCTCAGAAAATTACGAACAGTTCTTAAAAAATAGACCTTCTAATTTTATAAGGCCGATTCCTAATCTTGATGTAAAAGTAACGGTTGCGCCTACAAAAGATTCTTTAAAAATAAAAAATAAAATTGGGACATACTTTTGGTACAACGAGACATACGATTTCATTTCGAAAAAACATAAAATAAGCTTAGAAATTGATCAGATAATTTCTAATTTTCTTCTCAAAAGAGGTTACGAGAAGAAAAAAGGGAAATGGATAAAAAACAAACATTCTATGAATAAACTTCGTACTCCATTTGCTCTTTCAATTACTATTAAAAAATTAAAGTTTCTGGGGCAAGAAGATATTCCCTATGACATTATCAACGGAAATGTTTCTTTGGAACTTTCATTAGCAATTAAAAAGAAAAAGAAAATTGAAAAAGTAAATATTGAATCTAAATTACAAATACAAGGCGATCATCCAGTTCCTCACATAGCTGATAGGATAAGAACGGTTATAAGACAATCAATTTTAGAAGGGTTAGAAAAGCTGTTTTCAAAAATATAAAAATTAATCATTGCATAAATAAAACAGCGATCATAAACTTTTCATGAAACTTGATTTAAAATTGATGGGAAAATTATGTTTGTTTCTAAGAAAATATTTAATCTAAGAAATATTTTTCTTTGTATAATTTTTTTTTCAACTTTGGCTTGTACTCCAAAAAATATTAACCTCCCTATTAAATTATTTGATGAAAAAAGACAAAAAAGAATTCCTTTTGCTTCCTATAGAGAAATTTTAGTATCTCCAACAATTGATATCAGAAACAAAAAAAGACAAATTGGAATTTATCGCTGGTTTAATGTGACTCATAAAATTGTTACTGAAAAAGAAGAAATCAAATTTGAAATTGATAAGATAATTGAATCAATGCTGCTAAAAAAAGGATTTAAAATTAAAAAGGGATCTTGGAATGAAAGTCCATATTCTCTTCGGTTCATAAATTCGCCGTACGTTTTATCAACTAAAATTAAAAATCTTAATTTTTACGGAAACGCCTCTTTTCCAAATAACGTTGTAAACGGAGTAGTGACCATAGATTTTAAATTAGGAATTACTTCTAGAGAGAGTGTTTACCGAACTACTATTGAACTTAGACCGAAGAAAAAAACAATACTCTCTTCAGAAAAGTCTGAAGATTTATCCTTTCTTAAACAAACCGTTAAATCAACTATTTTAAATACAATAGAAGATGGGTTGGAAAAACTACTTCGTAAGATAAGTAATTGATTTTATAAGACGAAAACTTAAAAAAATAGAAAAATCCCAATATGTAGTGTTTAATAATTAATAATCTACTTCATATTGTATTATAAGTTGACATATTCTTTCGGTAGTTATAAGTTATGTTTATTGAATTTATGTTTGAATTCAGTTTTTTAAATTATGCCTGGATGCGCACTCTGGGTATTCGACGATGGACTTGGAACGGGCGGCCGAGTCTTGAGTGTAAACCAAAGTGATAATTGTTTTTTGATTATCACGTGAAATGTCACTAGGGGTGATGTTTCAAGATAGAATTTCTTAGAGAGTGCATCTGGGCTTCTTCTTTTCTAAAAAAGTAAAAACCCTGAAATTTATAATCTCTATTCTATTTTTTTGTTCCGTGAAGAAATCTAAGAAATTCACTATCTGGAGGCAAAACAATGGTTGTTTTGTCTTTTAAAGATTCTTTATACACATCAATACTTTTCAAAAATGCATAGAAATCAGGATCTTGACTAAAAGCTTTCGCATTGAGTTCAACACTTTTAGCATCTCCTATACCTTTTTTTATTTGTTCTTTCTCATAAGCTTCAGCTAAAAGTATATCTCTCTCTCTATCAGTTTGTGCTCTAATTTTTTGTGCTTCTTCAGCACCTTCAGAGCGATATTGCCTTGCTATCCTATTTCTTTCTGTACGCATTCTTCCATAAATGGATTTTAAATTTTCAGAAGGCAATTCACTTCTTTTTAAACGAACATCTATTATTTGTATCCCATATTTTCTTGCCTTTGTATCACTTGCTTTAGTAACTGAGTCCATTAACTCAGTTCTTTCAGACGCTACAATCTTAATTAAATCTTTTCTACCTAATTCTAAGCGTAATTCACTATATATTATGTCATCTAGTCTAGCTTGCGCTCCAGTTTCATCGCGAACAGTCTGTAAAAATTTTAGAGGGTCTATGATTTTCCATCTTGAGAAATTATCAACAACTAACGTCTTCTTATCCTGAGTAATAATCTCTGTAGGATTCGAATCATAAGCAAGAAGTCTCTTATCAAAGTAAGTGAGTTGATCTACAAACGGAACTTTCATATGCAAACCAGCACTATTAATCTGACGAATTGGTTTTCCGAAACGAGTGATGACCAATTGTTCCTTCTCATCTACTGTAAAAAAAACAGCATTGATACCTATAAAACAAATTACTATTAGAATTATAAAAAAAATAGATTTTTTGGGTATAGCAGAATTGGCAGCACTCATTATTTACTTAACTCCTTTGACAAACCACCCCTTCCCAGAGGAAGTATTGGAAGAACATTTTGATTTTTTTGATCTATGACAATTTTATCTACAGAAGGCATAACCTCTTTCATCATCTCAAGGTATAAACGTTTTTTTGTAATCGCTGGTGCCTTCTTGTACTCTTTTAAAGTAGCTAAGAATCTACTAGCATCACCTCTTGCTTGTCTAATTTTTGTTTCCGCATATGCTTCAGCACTTCTTAATATTTGAGCAACTTTACCTCTAGTTTCAGGTATAACTTGATTCCTATATCCCTGCGCCTCATTTATAAGTCTATTCTTATCTTCTCTTGCACTTGCCACATCTTTAAAAGCTTGAATCACTTCTTTGGGTGGAGTAACGTCTTGTAATTGAACAGCGACTACTCTAATTCCACTTTCATATTTATCTAAAATTTTCTGAATTGTTTGCATAGTACGTACTTGAATAGCACCCTTACCCGTAGTTAGAGCCTCATCAATTGGTTTACTTCCTATTACTTGTCTTATAGCTGCCTCAGATGCAAGCCTAACTGTACCGCTTAAATCTTTTACATCAGGATCTCTAATTTTAAATAAATATTTGACAGCATCAGAAATTCGATATTGCACAATTACATCAACATCTACCATATTCTCGTCACCAGTCAACATTAGAGATTCTAATGGTTGATCAGAATATCTAGCAGGTGGACCAGGGTCTATAGTTCTAAAACCTATCTCTACCCTTTTTACTTCCGTAATCTTTGGAGTAAAAGCTTTTTCAATAGGAAAAGGATAGTGATAATTTAAACCAGATGAAACTGTTCTATTAAGTTTACCAAATCGAAGAACTATTCCTTGTTCGTCTGGACCAACACTAAAAATTCCTGACATCAACCAAAGAAAAAAAATAATTAATAAAACAAATGTACTTGGTAATTTTAATTTGGGAATTTTGGGCATACGAAATTCAGGCATACGAAAATCGGGTGATGGGCCTCCACCACCTGAAGATTTTTGTGATTTAAACTCATCCCAGTCCATTGGCATTTCTTTTTCTCCTACTTTATCTAGCTTCATTTTTAAAAAAATACTAAGGCAAGGTAAATCTTAATGACGAACAAGTCAACTAAAAAGAGTTGCATAACTATTTCTTCTTAAAAAAATATTTGTTAAACAAAAAATAATTTGCATTATTTTCATTTTGTAAATTTGCGAGATTGAAAAATAATGGCAAAAATATCAATCACTTACAGTAAATCAATAGAAAATCATTGACAATTCTTTGTTCTTATTATAGTTAACTATCTTTTCGTATTCATATCTATAAAAGTTTCAAATTAATTTTTTAGACAAATTTTATTTTAAGGTTTAAATAATAAAAGAACTCATGAATAAAAAGAGCCCAACAAGAAAAAGACAAATAATTGCGTCAGTTGATATAGGTGGAACATTTACGGATATTGTTGTCTACGACCTATTAAACAAAAAAACCTTTCTTCGCAAAGAACTAACTACAACCATCGATCCTTCTATTGCAGCTCTCGCAGGATTACGATCTTTAATGGATAACGAAAAAATTCGTTTTCAGGATTTATCAAAGATAATTCATGGAACAACTCTTGCAGGAAATGCAATTATAGAAAGAAAAGGAGCAGAGACCGGTCTAATTGCGACAAAAGGATTTGGCGAAATTCTGACAATTGGCAGAGAATCACGTTATGACATCTACGATCTAAACCCTGAATTTCCTGAACCATTAGTCAAAGGTGCGTTAAGACTTGAATTAACAGAAAGAACTTCTGCGTCTGGGCAGGTACTTCAGTCTCCAAGCGTTCAAGAAATAAAAGTGACTATTCAAGAATTAGTAGATAAAGGAGTAGAATCAATCGCAGTTTGTCTACTTCATTCATACGTTAATCCCGAAAATGAAAAAGAAATTGGAAACGTTATTAAAAAATCATTCCCTGAAATAAGCTATAGTCTGTCATCCGATGTTTGCCCTGAAATAAGGGAATATGAAAGAACTTCAACAACAGTTGCAAATGCATATATTAAACCAATAGTTGCAAGATACCTTGAAAATTTCGAGTTCAACCTCTCAAATGTTTCTCTCTACATAATGCTTTCTAATGGTGGAATAACTGATGCATCTTCTGCAGAAAAAAACCCTATTCGAATGTTTGAATCTGGACCTGCAGCAAGTGTTTTATCTGCCAAGCACTTTGGAAAGAATGCAAGTTTAGAAAATTTCATCTCATTTGATATGGGGGGAACAACTGCTAAAACGAGTATAATAGAAAAGGGGGAGCCACATGTTTCCTTCCAATCTGAAGTAGCAAGAGTAAAAAGATTCAATAAAGGAAGTGGTCTTCCTATTCAAAATACTTGCATTGATTTACTTGAAGTTGGAGCAGGAGGAGGTAGCATTGCTCAGATAAATAAAATGGGATTATTAAAAGTTGGCCCCGAAAGTACAGGAGCCAATCCCGGTCCAGCTTGCTATGACATAGGGGGAGAGGACCCTACCGTAACAGATGCAGACCTCTTATTGGGTTACATTAATCCAGATTATTTCCTTGGTGGTGAAATGTTAATTAACAGGGAAAAAGCTGAACAAATAATTGAAGCGAAAATTGCAAAACCGCTAAAAATCGAAACAATTGATGCGGCTTGGGGGATACATGAACTAGTAAACGAGAGAATGGCCTCGGCTGTAAAAATGCAAATGTCACAAAGAGGATTAGATCATAGAAATTTCACACTTTTTGCTTCAGGAGGTGCCGGACCAGTTCACGCATTTCGTCTGGCAAGAAAAGTAGGGTTACAAAAGATTATTTGCCCACCAGCTTCGAGTTTGTCTTCTACTTTAGGAATGTTAACAGTCCCATTAAAAGTTGATCTAGTTCATACTATGGTAACTCCACTTGATAAAGTTGAATTAAAACAAATTAATAAATTATTTGAGGAAAAAGAAAAAGAATGCATTCAACTACTTAGTAAGTCAGGAGAAATTCCTAAAAAGATACGAATTAAAAGATTAGCTGATATAAGTTTTGAAGGTCAAGGTTCTTCAATTGCTGTTCAAATACCAGACGGCAAATTAACACCAAATCATTTTAAAGAAATAGAAGCAAATTTCAGAGAACAATATATTTCCGAACATGGTTCTGCAATTGAAAAAGTTAAATTGCAAGTGTTTAGTTGGAGAATCTTTGGCTATGGAGAAGAACCAAAAATAGATTTTCAATTTAGTCACAAAAAAAATACATCTAAGAATATGCCTATTAAAAATCAACGAAGAATTTATTTGCCAGAAACAAAAGGGTTTAGAAAAGTTAACGTATACGATAGATATCAGTTAAAATCTGGACAAATATATAAAGGACCAGCTTTACTTGAAGAACCAATGACCACAACAGTTATAGGTCCTCGTTCAAGATTTACAATGGACAAAAAATATAATGTGATTATAACTCTTTAATCAGGAGATTTGTGATGGCCAGAAGGGGTATCGATTCTATAACCCTTGAAGTTCTTTGGAGTAGGTTAGTTGCTATCGCTGAAGAATCTGCAGGCGAAATAATAAGAACTGCTTTCTCAACTACTATTAGGGAATCAAGAAATTTTGCCCTAGTCATATTAGACACAAAAGGTTTTTTGATTGCTCAAGCTGTTTCAACTATGCCTAGCTTTATTGGCGCGATTCCTATAACAGCAAGGCAACTACTAAAAATTTTCAAGCCAGATGATATGAAAGAAGAAGATCTTATTTTAACTAATGATCCATGGCTAGGAACAGGTCAATTACAAGATCTTACTTCATTAAGTCCCATTTTCTATAAAAAGAAATTAGTAGCATTTGTTGGAATTACTACACATGTTACTGATGTTGGAGGAAAACTTAGATCTCCGGAAGTAAGAGAAATTTATGAAGAAGGTGTTCAAATACCACCCTGCAAATTTTTCACTGAAGGGAAAATTGATCAAAGCTTACTAGAAATAATAAGAAAAAATGTTCGACTACCGAATCAAATTGAAGGGGATATTTTATCACATCGAGCCGCTTCACAAATTGCCTCAAAACGAGTAAGTGAAATGCTAGAAGAGTATAAACTTGAGCATCTTGAAGTAGTTTCTTCTATAATTTTACAAAGATCAGAAAATACCGTTAGAGATGCTATTAAAAAAATACCAGATGGAGAATATAGATTCCAGACTTTGACTGACGGTTACAATGAACCCTTAATAATCAGAGTTGAAGTTAGAGTTAGAGGTAGTAGCATTTTGATTGATTTTACTGGTTCATCTCCACAGGTAGACAGAGGATTGAATTCCGTTTTCAATTTCGTATATGCATATTCAGCATATACTATAAAGTGTTTATTTTTCCCTGATATTCCTAATAATGATGGTAATTTTAGACCTATTTCTGTTTCTGCTCCAGATGGGAGTATCTTAAATCCTCGTTATCCTGCGGCAGTCAATGGAAGGTCTATGGTGGGACATTTTATTCCATCTGTAATTTTTGGGGCATTACATAATGCGGTACCTGAATTAGTCCAAGCTGCGAGCGGAAGTCCTAGTTGGTCTCTTAATGCTGCCGGAACTAGCCTAGACGGAAAATCCTTTGCGGGAAATTTTTTCTTCCATGGAGGGCAAGGAGCAAGTTCAAAAAATGACGGTCAAAGTTGCATGAGTTTTCCTTCAAATACATCTAATACCCCAATTGAAGTTCTTGAACATATGGTCCCTCTATTAGTTGAAAAGAAATCTTCAATTAGAGATAGTGGTGGATCAGGAAAGTACAGGGGAGGTAATGGTCAGCAAGTTATTGTTAAATCATTATCAGAAACTCCCATATTGTTAACTTTTATAAGTGAAAGAACGAAACATCCTGCATATGGACTTTTTGGTGGTAAAAATGGAAGAGCTGGCAAAATTACCTATAATGGAAGGCCTATAAATCCTAAAAAGCAGCTGGTCTTAGCGCAAGGGGATAGATTAATTATGGAAATTCCCAGTGGTGGAGGCTACGGAGATCCTAGAGAGCGCTCTACTCAATTAATAGAAAATGATATTAGGAATGGTGTTTTATCAATTGAGAAATCTAGAAAAGAATATGGGACTTCCGGTCAATTAACCAATTCTGACATATAAAAGCATTATTTAAAATATTTTGAAAAAAGTTTCGATAACAACTACTGATAATCTCCCTGTTGCAGTTCAATCTGTAGAAAACTCGCTTCGTGGATTAGCTTCCATAAAAAAAGTACCTCTACCATTTGATTTTAATAATTTAAAAGAAAAAGAATTTTTTATAAATGAGTTAATAGACTCAGACGGAATACTCTTAAGAAGTGGTAATTTACCAAGAGATATCATAGAAAAACTTCCAAATCTTCGAATAATTGCAGTTCATGGTACTGGAGTAGACCAAGTAAACATAGAAGCTTGCAATAAACACAATGTGACTGTTACAAATACACCTGGTGCAAACTCAAATGCAGTAGCTGAACTCACTATAGGACTAATCATTTCCCTTCTCAGAAATATTCCAGAAATAAACGAAAAAGTAAAAAATAAAAAGATCTGGGATCAAGCTAGAGTGAATGGCAGAGAACTAAAAGGAAAAGAATTAGGATTAATAGGATTCGGTCAAATTGGGAAAAAAGTATCAAAAATAGCAAATACAATAGGCATGAATGTTTCATCATACGACCCAAATATCAATAAAAATGAAATGTTAAGATTTTCTACTAAAAAAGTAGATTTAGATTCATTATTAGCTAAATCAGATATAGTTTCTCTGCATATCCCTCTAACAAAATCATCACATCACATTATTAATAAAAATAAATTGGAAGAGATGAAATTAGGTTCTTATATTATTAATACTGCGAGAGGTGCATTAATAGATGAATTTGCATTATCTGAACAGCTAATAAGAGGAAGCATAGCAGGTGCTGCATTAGATATTTTAGAAAGTGAACCACCTGACCTAAAAAATCCAATTTTCAAATCTCCAAACATAATCATCACACCCCATATTGGAGGATCAACACATGAATGTTTAAAAAATATTGCAAAAATTGCTTCTGAAAATTTATCTGAATTCTTTAAAGGAAAAATACCAAAAAATATAATTTAAAAAAAAGCTCCGCTATTAAGCAGAGCTTTTTCTTATTTTTACCCCGGCAACGACCGACTCTCCCACGGCAATTGCCGCAGTACCATAGGCGCTGGCAGACTTAACTTCCGTGTTCGAGATGGGAACGGGTGTGGCCCTGCCGCTATAGTCACCGGGAAAATTAATTTTTTGAATTACAATCTATGGAACTGACAGCTCAAATTATTTGAAATAATCATCGTATTTATTAAATCCGATCAAGCCTCACGGCCAATTAGTACTGGTCAGCTTAACACATTACTGTGCTTACACACCCAGCCTATCAACCTCCTAGTCTAGAAGGAGCCTTAAGGGACAAAGTCCAGGGAGATCTAGTCTTGGGGTAGGCTTCCCACTTATATGCTTTCAGC
>CAZLCI010000013.1:0-41382 GCA_964558115.1 uncultured Nitrospinaceae bacterium
TGAATCCTAAAACAACTGATATAATAGTTCCAATAGCAGAAGAAAAATTAAAACTATTATTGAGAGTGAATGGAATTATCACGAGAACTAATATGAAAATCATAAAGGGTTTTGCTAATTTTGACCATTTTTCGACTTCAAATTTTGTTGGGTTAACTCCAGTTTGTTTTAGGAAATATATGTAAGATCTTATCTCTCGATAGTTCATTTGTTGAGGGTCTTTTTTTATATCTTGAAAATCACTAGGTTTTTCAAAAACATTCATTTTTAGTTTATCAAATTCTTGTTTGTCTATATTTCCAGAGGCAAGAAACTTTTGTATTTTCCCATTAAAGAAAATCCAATTAGAATTGTTTTCATTCCATTTTGCTTTAGGGGCCTGAATCTTTTTCCTTAAATTATAATCGTTATCTAAAAAGAAGAGAGTCACATTCTTCATTTTTTTCAATTTTGGGTCGTAGTGATTAATAAACCAAATAATAGATTTGTCTTTAGATCTAAACCATACAGAATTTTGTTCTTGATAAGATTTAATGGGTATTTTTTTTATGTTTACTCGCCAATTGTAATACCATAGTTCATTAGTTTTTGGAGTTACAAATTCACTCGCCAGAAAGTTTAAAAGACCTATAGCTAGAGTTGCAATTAGAATTGGACTTATGATTTTATAGATACTAATACCAGAAACTAACATAGAAAGTATTTCTTTTCTTCTTGAAAAAATAAACAATGTTGTTACTGAACCTAATAAAACTGATACCGGCATTGCTTCAACTGAAAGCATAGGAATTTTATAGAAAAAATAAAGAAAACTATGAGAAAAAGATGCGCTCTTTTCAACTAGGTCATCAATCCGCTCGATAAATTCCGCGAGTAAAAAAAGAGTTGTTGTTCCGATATGGAAAAGAGCTAAGAAAACTAAAAAACGCTTTAAAATATATCTTTCTATTATACTCATGATTTTCTTTTAATTAAATTTGTAAAATTATAGAGTGATTTAAAGGGTCTTGATACTACTTTTATTATTTTAAAATCTCCTTCACGATTTACTTTATATACAGAATAAATTGTTAGTGATGCTAGAATTATGTTTGCTCCCCAAGCCGAGAAAATAGGGTATAAAAATTGATTTTCACCTAAACCTTTAAAAACAGTATCAAGAACATAGTAAAGGAACAATATGATTAGACTGAGTAAAAAACCTCCCTGTTTCCCAGTTCTTTGATTTGTTACTCCAAGTGATGCTCCTAAAATTGCAAAGATTAAAGAAATAAAAGGAAAAGCAATTCTTCTATGAAATTCGATTAAATATAGTAACTCTTTTTTTGATTTTCTTTCTGCATTTCTAATTTCATGATTTAGTTTTTTAATAGGTAACTCTCTAAGTCTGAGTCGCAGGGGACTAAAATTTTGATTTCTCTGAACTAAGTCAATTTTTAAATGATATTTTTTGAATTGTGTGATTCGATAACTTCTTTTTTGCGTAGGAATGATCTTATTTGAAAAAACTTTTCCTTGAGGAGGTTGATTTACTTCTGCGTGGATTGAACCATCATACAATTGGAAAACGATTAGATTTCTTTTTTTATCTCTTTTGAAAATAGCTTTCTTAGCAAAAATTATTTTCTTGTTTTTTTTGTCTCTTGATTCAGAAATAATAATTCCTCTTAAAATTTTACTTTCTTTGCTCTTTTTTCCTACAAAAATTACTATTCCATCTGCAATTTCCTTGAAAATTTGTTCTTGTATATTAGAATCGATCTGACTTATAGAGATAATTTTTTTGCTTATAGATCTACTATTTGCAAACCCCCATGGTAGTCCATAAATTGTCAAAAAAAACATAATGAAAGTAGTTACTATTCCTAATATGATTACAGGCGTTAATTGTTTCCAAAAACTCATTCCTGATGTAGACATTGCTAACAGTTCATTGTCATGTGAAAGTTTGCTAAAAACTAATCCTGTAGAGATTAATATTGACATGGGTATGTTAGTTAACAACAGGATTGGCAGCGATGAGATTAAAAAATTGAGAACAATAACAAATGGAATTTTGTTAATTATTATTAATTGAGTTATCTCAAAAATCTTACCCAATAATAGGATGAAAGTTAGCAAAAGTAGTGAGAGGAGAGACCAACTTAGGATATCTCTTAAAATGTATGTTTGAAGTTTTTTCAATATAAAATCCCAAATTCATATTATAAAGTTTTAAAATATTTTAATAAGAGTAAAAAATCGAACTGAAAATAAAGAAAATTTATAGAACCCAAGACATTTTTTTGTTTACTAAAAAAATTGTACAATTATTTGAACAAAATTTCGATTTCTTTTTTAAAGGATCATCATTTTGGGAAAGATTGATTTTTCTGTTAGTGAGACTCATACTGTTTTGGCTCCCAACTGGATTGGTGATACTGCTATGGCAGCACCTTTTTTTGCTTCACTTCGGTCAAATTTTCCGGATTCCAAAATAAGAGTTATAGTTAATCCTTGGGTTGAAGGTCTTGTTCAAAACTATCCTTGGGTAGATGAGATTATTAAACTCGATAAGAAAAGTTTTTGGTATTTATTAAAAACTTTTCGTTTTGGAAAATTAAAGAACAAACTTTCATCGGATACTTTTTGGCTTTTGCCTAATAGTTTTCGTTCGGCTTTAATTGGTTATTTGTCTAGTTCAAAATCAAGAATTGGATATTCTGCTAGATTTAGAAAACAATTACTAACAAACCCTGTGTTTCTATCGGAAAATAAATCTCAATACTTAATAGATTATTATCTCGAATTACTAGTTGCAAATGGCTTAAATCCAGTTTCTAAAAGAATTTCTATTGAAATAAGAGACGACTTACTTGAAGTTTCGAAAAATACGTTAGAAAAACTTGTTGATTTATCTCAAGGACCTCTTATAGGTATTCATCCAGGAGCATTTTTCGGCTCCTCTAAAACTTGGAAACCAAAGAATTTTGGATTGTTGGCTGAACGTTTGATTGATCGAGAAAATGCTAATGTTTTGATTTTTGGTGGTCCAGGAGAGAAGGAATTAACTGAAATGGTTGTAAAACATTCTAAAGCTAAAGCACTAAATTTTTTTGGTAAAGATAATTTATTGATTTTGCCCGGATTACTTTCCATGCTTGATGCTTTTATTTCTGGTGATACTGGTCCTTTGCATATTGCATCATTAGTGGGGACACCAACGATTTCTATTTTTGGGCCTACTGATCCAAAATTAACTGCTCCAAGAGGTTCTAATAATTTCTATGTATATCAAAATTTAGATTGTAGTCCATGTTTTAAAAGAGTATGTCCTTTACATCATCATGACTGTATGGAGAAAATTACAGTTTTAGATGTTGAAAATAAATTGAAAAATATTTTGTAAAATAGACGGAGGTTGAGTTGGAAAAGAAAAAAGCAATTTTTTTAGATCGAGATGGCACGTTAAATCGGGACGTTGGTTATGTAACACATTTAGATGACTATGAACTACTTCCTCGTGCAGGAGATGCAGTAAAAAAAATAAATGATGCAGGTTTTTTGGCAATTTTGGTAACCAATCAAGCGGGTGTTGCAAGAGGTTATTTCGCGGAATCTATGATTAAAAAAGTCCATGAAAAACTGCAGAAAGAGTTGGAATTAAAAGATGCAAATTTAGATGCAATTTATTATTGTCCACATGTTCCTCTTGGAAGTGAAAATCTATTTTCTAAGGACTGTGAGATGAGGAAACCAAAACCAGGTATGATTTTAAAGGCATCAAATGAACACAATATTGATTTAACACAATCGTTTATGATTGGTGATAAATTTTCTGATTTAGAGTCAGGCTGGTCAGCGGGATGTCGTTCTGCTTTGGTTTTAACTGGATACGGTAGAGGGGAATTTGAAACAAATAATAAAAAGTGGTTGCGTGAACCAGATTACGTAGCGGAAGATGTTTACCATGCAATAGAACTTATTTTTTCTCAGATTTAAGGTTTTTAAATGGACCAAGTATTAAAGAAATATTTTTCAAAATTTTCTTCTTTAAGAGTTGCAGTAATTGGTGATTTTATTGCTGATGAGTTTATTTATGGTGAAACTTCTAGGATAAGCAGAGAAGCTCCAGTTATAGTTTTAGATTTTCAGGATAGATCCTTAATACCAGGTGGGGGTGGAAATGCAGCAATGAATGCTTCCTCGCTAGGTAGTAAGGTTTTTGCAGTTGGAGTTGTTGGTAATGATATGGAGGGTCAAGAACTAAAGAATAAAATGTTTTCTAATAAAATAAATGTGGATCAAATTATTCTTGATAGTGAAACTATTACTCCTACAAAAAAAAGAATCTTAGCTGGGGGAAGAAATACTACGAGACAACAAGTTATTCGTGTAGATAACGAGAAAAAAAGAGATTTTTCGGAAAAAATGGAATCTCAGATTATTCAGTCTATTGAAAATCTTTATGAAGAAGGTTTAGACGCAATAATTGTTTCGGATTACGGGCTAGGTGTGGTTACTGAAAAAATTCGAAAATTTATAGAAAAAATTTCTAATGAAATTATTGTTACGGTTGATAGTCGCTGGTCATGTTTAGCTTTTAAAGGTTTAACTGCAATAACGCCTAATGAGGAAGAGGTAGAAGACGCAATTGGATTTTATCCAAATGATGAAAATCTTGATCAGGCAGGCAAAGAACTTATGAAAATTACTAATTCTAAAGCTGTTTTAATAACTCGAGGTAAGAAAGGAATGAGTGTTTTTGAAAAAGGAAAAATAAGAACAGATGTGCCGATTTTTGGTTCTGATCAAGTTGCGGATGTTACTGGTGCTGGTGATACAGTTATTGCAGCTTTCACACTATCCCTTGCGTCTGGAGCAAGTCTAAAAGAGTCTACTGAGATTGCAAGCATTGCAGCTGGTTTGGTAGTTATGAAAATGGGTACTGCTGTAGTCAAAGTTGATGAACTGATTCATGCTCTTGAAGGATAAAAACTTGAATAAAAATGATGGTTTTTTAGGAAAATTATGGCACTTAGAACAACTAAAATCAGAAATCGAAAAGAGAAAACAAGAAGGCAAAGTCATTGTTTTGGCAAATGGATGTTTCGATATACTGCATGTTGGTCATATAAGGTATCTTCGTGAAGCAAAATATAATGGTGATTTATTGGTCGTGGCTATAAATAGTGATGAATCAACTAGAGTTTTAAAAGGGGAAGGGAGACCTTTTATTCCAGAAACTGAAAGGCTACAAATAATTTCTGAATTGATTTCTGTGGATTATATTCTTATTTTTGAAGAATTGAATGTAAGTAAAATTTTATTAGATATAAAACCTCATTTCCATGCCAAAGGAACGGATTACACTTTAGATAGCGTTCCCGAGAAAGATACGGTTGAAAGCTACGGGGGAAAAATTTTAATTTGTGGTGATCCTAAAAATCATTCATCAACTCAATTAGGTAAAATTCTAAAAGAATCGAATTAAAAATGAAGAAAAGATTCTTGATAATTCGTCTAGGGGCAATAGGTGATATAATACACTCCTTGCCTATTGCTTCAGCCATCAAAGATTTTATGCCTAGTGCAGAGATTGTATGGCTAGTTGAGTCGATTTATGCTGAAATTTTACAAGGAAACCCCGATATAGATCAAATTTTGACAGTTGATAGTAAACTATTAAGAAAAAAAATAAATTTAAATGCTATTTCAGAATTTTTATGTTCTCTAAAAGAGTTAAAAAGTCTTTCTCCTGATGTTGCTATAGATCCCCAGGGACTTATAAAAAGTGGATTTTTGTCTTTTCTTTCTGGAGCAAAGACTCGTGTTGGTTTCGAGCAAAATCTATGCAGAGAGAGAGCTAATGCCTTGTTTTCAAATAAATATGCTGCTCCTGCTGATTTAAAGTCCCATGTTATAAAAAAAAATCTTTCATTATTAAAACCATTAAAAATTCCGATACCTGAATATAAAGATTTTCGTTTTCCATTAATTGAAAACAGAGAGGAATTTGAAAAGGCAGAATCTTTTTTTATTGAAAATAATTTAAAGTCGAATGGACCTATTCTTATTGTTCATCCTGGAGGAGGATGGATAACAAAACAATGGGATCCAATTCGTTTTGCAAAAGTTGCAGATTTTTGGGTTAATTTAACAAAAGGCAAAATCCTTTTCTCATGGGGACCGGGGGAGAAGGAACTAGTTGAAAAAATTTCAAATTTAATGAAAGAGGATGCATTGATATCTCCTTTATGTAGTATTAGAGAAATCATTTCATTCATTAGGAGGGGTGATTTTTTCTTGGGAGGAGATACAGGTCCTTCTCACTTAGCGGCGGTTTTAGGTTTAGATTGTATAACCTTAATGGGACCAACAGATCCTGAAAGAAATCGTCCTTGGGGAGATAAAAATATGGTTCTCTATCATTCACTTGCATGCAGTGAGTGTTATTTACGAAAATGTGATTTTATAGAGTGTATGTCTTTAATTAGTGTAAAAGAAGTAGAAAATGCATTAGAAAAAAGTTGGGCAAGAGAACACAGGAGTATTTTACTTTAAAATAGATCATAATAATTTAAGGAGACAATGATGAGCATCAGTGATGACTTTCTCTCCATGCTTGCGTGTCCTATTTGTAAAAAACCACTTGAACTTAGTAAAGATGGGAACTTTTTGATAAGCAGAGAGGCTGAAAAAGTATATAGAATTGAGGATGGCATTCCAGTTCTACTTGTAGATGAAGCTGTTGATTTAGAAGAGTGGACAAAAAATCAATAAGGAAAAATTTTACAAATCAATTGTCGCTTAAAATAAGAGTTCAATGATGAAAAAAAAAGTTTCAGTTGTAATAGTTACAAAAGACGAAGAGGCTAACATTTCTGAATGTATTAAAAGTGTTTTGTGGGCAGATGAAATATTAGTAGTTGACTCTGAGAGTAAAGATAGAACTTGCGATATTTCTAGGGGATTAGGTGCAGATGTTATTGAAAGGAAGTGGATTGGTTACGCTGATCAGAAGAACTATGGAATTCAAAAAGCAAAAAATAAATGGGTATTGAGTTTAGATGCAGATGAAAGAATTTCAGATGACTTAATGAAGGTTCTTGTTGAAATTCTTGATAAAGATAGTATTTATAAAGGATATAAATTTCCAAGAAAAAATATTTTCTTTGGCAAATGGTTGAAAAATGGAGATCTCTGGCCTGATTATCAAATAAGACTATTTGAAAAAGAAAGAGCTTCTTTTAACAATAGATATGTTCACGAATCAGTTCAGGTAGATGGTCAAGTTTGTAAATTGGATGAACCTATTCTTCATTATAGTTATGATAATGTATCTGAATTTTTTCAGCGTCAAAAAGAGTATGCAATTTTATCAGCGCAAGAAAGTTTAAAGAAAAAAATCTCATTAAATAAGACAGATATTTTTTTTCGACCATTATGGAGATTTTTTCGTAGTTATATCATTAAATCAGGGTGGAAAGATGGACTTGAAGGTTTTATAGTCAGTGCTGGTTTGGCATGGTATGTTTTTATGAGATTTGCCATTATTTTGGAGTTTAAGAAGAAGAATGAGGTCTCTTAAAATAATCCATACAGAAGCATCAGAAGGTTTTGGTGGACAAGAAAAAAGAATCCTATTGGAATCAGTTTCTTTCATAGAAAAAGGTCATGAGATTCTTATAGTAGGTCAACCTAATAGTAGATTAGGAAAAGAAGCTGTGACGCGGTCTATTCCTTTTTGTAAACTAAGAATGAGATTTTCTTGGGATATATTATCTTTTTTTAAATTCATTTTAATAGTTATCAAACATAAGCCTGATTTGATTCATACACATAGCAGTATAGATAGTTGGATAGGTGGTCTAGTCGGTCGTTTGTTGCGTATTCCTGTTGTTCGAACCAGACACGTATCTGTTCCTGTTAAGGGGCACACTTTTAATTTAGTTTATCGATTACCTAAAAAGATCTTTACAACTGCTGAAGTTATAAAAAAATTACTTATTTCTTCAAAATCTTGTGATCCTTCTAAAATTGAGGTTGTTCCCACAGGTGTCGACATGTCGGTTTTTAAAAGAAATATTTCAAAGAATCTTTTTAAATCCGAAATGAGAGTACCAGAAGAAACTTTATTAGTTGGAATGGTTGC
Source organism: uncultured Nitrospinaceae bacterium (assembly GCA_964558115.1). Taxonomy (GTDB): domain Bacteria; phylum UBA8248; class UBA8248; order UBA8248; family UBA8248; genus UBA3496. Next base: position 8,135 of record CAZLCI010000013.1, read on the forward strand.
TCAACTTAGAGGTAGTAAAGGCCATTTAGATTTTTTAGAGGCTATTAGTGAGTTGTCTAAAGAGAATGCAAGATTCTATATTGTTGGAGATGGTGAAGGAAGAAAACTCTATGAAAATAAAGCAGCAGAATGGAATTTGTTAAATAAAAGAGTTTTTTTTCTTGGTTATAGAGAAGATATCCCAACAGTTATGGCAGGACTAGATTTGCTCGTTATTGCGTCTACGAGAACGGAAGGAATACCTCAAGTTGCTTTACAGTCTATGTCTATGGGTGTACCAATAGTTGGCACAAATATCGGAGGTGTCCCAGAAGTTCTTTTTCCTTCAAAATCTGGTCTCGTTGTGCCTCCTAAGAATAGTATGGCATTAGCAAATGGGATACGGATTCTATTAAAAAATAAAAAAATAAGAGAAAGAATGGGTAATATGGGACAAGAGTTTGTTGATAGGAATTTTAGCCTAGAAAATATGATAAAAAAGATTTTGTTTTTATACGAAGAGGTTATTGCTGATTGAAGTCATTAAATATCATTCAAATTATATCTAGTCCTTGGTGGACTGGCGCTTCTGAACCTGTGTTACAACTTTCCATCGGTTTATCAAAATTGGGACATAATGTTGATTTCTCATGTATCTTGGGTGAAGAATTAGAAAAAAAAGCCGAAAAAAATGATTTAAAGGTTATAAGGAAATTTGTTCCAACTCGAAAATTGAATCCTTTTGAAATTTTTAATTTTGTAAATTCTTTTGCAAAATATTTAGATGATTCTAAAGTAGATATAATACACACACATTTGACCGCTGATCATTGGTTAGCAAATTTTTCTAGGATACTAGCAAAAAATTCACCTAAAATTATCCGAACTATTCATAACTCAAGAGTGTCAAGGAGTTCAATTCTTGATAATTATTTATTAGCTAAGTCTACAGATAAATTAATAGCGGTTAATCGCTACATCAAAAACTATTTGCACAGTAATTTAGAGATTCCTCATCAGAAAATCGATGTAGTCCAAGGTGCAGTTGATTTGGAGAAATTTAATCCTAAAAAGAGGATAGAAAATAGAAAAATCGGAAGGGAAATCTTGGGAATTGGAGAAGAAACCTTTGCCATTGGGATTGTTTCTCGATTAGCGCACGATAGGGGATATGATTTTCTTTTAAATGGTTTCAAGAAGATAAGTGTTGATTTTAAAAAAGTAAAATTAGTTATTATAGGCAAAGGCGAATATCTGCCAGATATAGAATACAAAGTAGAACAACTAGGATTGAAAAATACAGTTTCATTTGCCGGTTATCACGAAGAAGATTTAGTTGAAGTTTTATCTGGATTGGACTTATTTACACTTATGGCTCCTGGTTCTGAGGGGAGTTGTAGAGCTGTTTTAGAATCAATGGCTATGGGTTTACCGAATGTAGTAACTAATTTAAAAGGTTTAGATGAGGTAGTACTGCATGGCAAAAATGCATTCTCGGTTCCATATGGTGACGAAAACATATTGGTTGAATCTTTTAAAGAAATGATTGTTAATAAAGATTTACGTGATTCTTTTGGAAGAAAAGGAAGAACTCATGTTGAAAGATTATTTCATAGAGACTACCAATCAAAAAAAATTGAAACAATTTATAAAGAAACTCTAAATCTTGTATGATCTTTTGTTTAAGGGGAATCTTTGAAAAAACGTTTTGTAATAAAAAATCTTTTGTACTATCTGAAATCATATAAACTTCGTTTTGGACTTGCTGTCTTATGTACTTTAGTAGTCGCGAGTCTAAACGCTTTTCCCGCTCTACTTGTGAAATATGCAGTTGATGATGTGCTGATTTCTAAAAATATAAAAATGGCAGTTTTGCTATCTTTAGTGTTAGTCGTAATTTATCTTTTTAAAGGAATCTTTTCATATTTTCAAAGTTATTTTATGGAGTGGGTTGGGCATAGGGTAGTTGTGGACGTTCGTTCTAAGCTTCATTCTCGTATGATGTCTTTTCCTATACATTTCTTCGAACAAAAAACTACAGGTGAATTAATGTCTAAAGTTTTGTTCGATATTTCATTAATGCAGAAGGCAGTATCTAGTTCCTTGCGAGATTTAGCTCGTTATTTTTTTACTTTTATTGCACTTCTTTCCGTTGCAATTTATCAGAGTCCGAAAATGTCTTTCTTTTTTATTATAGCGGTCCCACCTATTTCTTATATAGTTTTTCGACTTGGTGAAAAAATTCGTCGTGCTACTAGAGGTAATCAAGAACGTATGGGAGATATTAGTAGTTTAATGAAAGAAACATATTCTGGTATTAAAGAAGTCAAGGCTTATGGAGCAGAAAAAATTGAAGAAGTGAGATTTGACAAATCTAATTTTTCATTTTTTGCTAATATGAAAAGAGTTCTTCGAGTAAGAGCACTTGCTCCTCCTTTAGTTGAAGCGATTGGAGGAATTATTGCAGCTTGTGTTTTATGGTTCGGTTCTATGATGGTAATAAAAGGAGAAGTAACACCAGGAGAATTTTCTAGTTTCCTTGTTGCTATTGGAATGATCTATAGTCCTCTCAAATCTCTTACAAGAGTTTATAATAATATGATGGAAGGTATAGCTGGTGGACAATCGGTTTTTGAATTGATTGAGAACGAACCTCAAGAAGAAGTAACTGTTCGAACAAAGAAAATGAAGAAACTCACGAATGAGATCAGAATCGAAAATGTGAATTTTGAATATGATAGTGTTCCGGTTTTAAAAAATATAAACATTAAAATCAAGTGTGGTTCCTTGATTGCATTTGTAGGATTAAGTGGAGCTGGCAAAACAACACTTTTAGATCTCATTCCCCAATTTTATTTACCAACAAGTGGAAAAATTTTATTTGATGATTTAGATGCTAGTGAATTAGATATTGGAAGTATTCGCGATCAAATTGCCGTAGTAGCTCAACAAGTTTTCATCTTTAATGATACTGTTTCAAAAAATATTTCCTATGGATTTAAAGAAGAACCAGATTTTGAAGATATTGTATCTGCAGCAAAAGCCGCTAATGCAGATTCTTTTATTAGAACTATGCCTGACGGATATAATACAGTTCTAGGTGAAGATGGAGTGAGAATTTCCGGTGGAGAAAGACAACGAATAGCAATAGCAAGAGCGATACTAAGAAATCCATCTATTCTTTTGTTGGATGAAGCTACTAGTGCCCTTGATTCTGAAAATGAAACCTTAATTCAAGAGGCTCTGGATAGACTTATGAAAGGAAGGACTACATTAGTCATTTCTCATAGGTTCTCTTCAGTCCAACACGCGGATTCAATTGTAGTTCTTAAAGATGGTTCCATAGTTGAAGAAGGGATTCATAGTGAACTAATTAGTTTAAATGGCCACTATAAAAAATTATATGAAATGCAAGTAGATGAAAATGGGTCATGAACTAATTGATCTTATTTCTCTAAATTCTAATTAGGTTATAAAAACTTTTAATTAACCTTAAAAAGCTAAATAAATATGAAAATAGCATTGGTAAGGTCTTCTGTATTACGTTCCGGGGGTGTTGGAAGGTATGTTTGGCATTTGGCTAATGAACTGTCAAGAGTAGGTCATGACATTCATGTAATAACTCGTAAATATGATTGTTTTAAAAATGATTTAATAAAAGTTCATAAGATCAAATTTCATGTTCCTTTTTCATTTTTGAAAGTCATGTTTTTTAATAAAAGGGCAAAAAAAATTCTACAAAAAGAATCATTTGATTTAGTTCACTCTTTTGATCGTTTTGTCGATTGTGATTTATATCGTGCTGGAGAAGGTTTGCATAGAGAGTGGCTATCGATTTCAAGTAAATTTCTTCCGCGATGGAAAGTTTTTTTTCGATTTTTAAATCCATTACATATCTTGTTACTGTCTTTAGAAAAAAAAATTTTTTCAGAATCGTCCAATCCCATAGTTACTGCTATTAGTAAAAAAGGCAGGGAAGAGATTTTTCGACATTATGGGTTAGATAAGATCCCGGTTATTTATAATGGTGTAAATACTGAAGAATTTTCTTTACCAAAAGAGGAAGATCGAATCTCTTTAAGGGATGAATTAGGATTAACAGCAGATGCTAAGCTTATACTATATGTAGGAGGAGGATTTTTTCGAAAAGGGCTTAGTTTTTTAATCGATGCTTTTTCTGAATTGCCAATTAAGACCAGAGAGAAAACATTTTTATTAGTTATAGGTAGAGGGTCTTTAAGTTCTTATGAAAAAAAAGTCAGAAAACTTGGCATAAAAAGAAATATCTTTTTTTTAGGGTCTTTAAATAATACAGCAAGATTTTATAAGGCAGCTGATATTTTCATTCTACCTTCATTATACGAACCTTTTGGTAATGTTTGTTTAGAAGCTCTGTCGAGTGGTTTAGTATGCATTTTTTCTTCTAGGTGTGGCGGTGCAGAAATAATAACTAATGGAGAAAATGGTTTTCTTCTTGAAGATCCGACAAATACTACAGAAATATCGGACTTACTCAAAAATTGCTTATCACTTTCTAATAAAGAATCTATTTCTAAATCTGCTAGAGCACTAGCCTCTAAATTTTCTCTAGAATTAAATATGGAAGAAACGGAAAAACTCTATTTTGAGATTAATAAAAATAAAAAGGATAAGAATTGAGATTGCTTTTGTGCGCCGCAGTTTATCCTCCATCAGTAGGAGGGGTTCAAACTCTCTCCGCTAGATTGGCAGGAGAATTGTCTGAAAGGGGTCATAAGGTTGATGTAGTTGCTAGAGGGAGTAAAAAGGACCCTGAAATAGATGAGGAAAATAGACTTGTTAATATTTTACGTATAAATATAAAGTTGTTTATTTTTCCAGTGCTTTTTTTGTTTGTTTTATTTAAAAGACCTCAGGTCTTATTATTGACTCATCGAGCAGATTTTTTGAGATCTGCAATCCTTATTAAAAAACTATTTAAAATTCCTTTTGCAGTAATAGTACATGGCAATGAGATTTACAGTTCGACTAGAAAGATGAAATTAAAAGAAAGTTTAAATCGATCTAGTGCTCTCATAGCGGTGAGTGAATATACAAAAAGTCGGCTTGTATCTTTAGGTTTTAGTGAGTCTAATATTTTTCGAATCAGGAATGGAGTTTCTTCTTCTAATTTTGGACCAGATAGTGAAGGAGAAATTCTTCGTGAAAATCTTGGTCTGTCTGAAAAAAAAGTCTTATTATCTGTAGGCCGTCTTCAGCCAGTTAAGGGTTTTGATAGTGTTATCAGATCTTTGCCTTTAATTATTAAGAAATATCCAAATATTATTTACATCTTGGTTGGAGATGGTCCTGAGATGGATAATCTTAAGATTTTAGCTAAAAAACTAAATGTTGATGAGAAAATTTTATTTGTAGGTGAAGTCCCTTATGGGAAGTTAGGTAGGGGTCAATTCGCTTATTATCAGGCATGCGATATTTTTTTAATGCCGAGTAGAATAGATAAAAATGATGGTACAGTTGAAGCTTTTGGAATTACTTATCTTGAGGCTGGTGCCTGTCGAAAACCTGTTGTTGGAGGTCTTACGGGAGGTATTTCAGAAGCAGTTTTAGATGGAGAAAATGGTTTTTTAGTTAATCCTGAAAAACCAAATGAAATTGCTTCTGCGGTTATTGAAATTTTTGATTCTCCTTCCTTGTCAGATTTGATGGGAAAAAGAGGGAAAGAATTAGCAAGTAAAAATAGTTGGTCGAATGTCGCCATAAATTATGAAAATCTACTTTATCAGATAATTCATAATAAAATTTAAAAGGTTTTTTTATGAAAGAATTTTTAGAAGCCCGCGACTCTTACTCCAGTATTTATTTCTTGTGTCTTTTGGCTTACCTTTTTTTTGCTCCATTTTCTATTTCGATTTCACAAATTTTTATTTTCTCTGGAATTCTCTTATGGCTCATTTCCTTTAATCGGGAATTGAAAGTACCATTTCTTAGTTTCCCATGTTGGTTGCCAGTGTTGATGTTTGTTGTTTTTACCCTTATAAGTGCATTTACTTCGGAGAAACCTTTTGAAAGTACAGTTTCTGCTAGAGATATCACACAGTTCCTAATTTTTTATTTTACACTTAATATAGTAAATGATGAAAAAGAGATTCCTTTACTGTTAAATGTTCTTATTTTCTCAACAAGTATTGTTTGTTTTTTTGTACTTATTAGTATTTTTCTCGATCCTATTAATCTAGGAAGCAGGAAATCAGGATTCTTTAGTATATATATGACACTTGGAGGATTTCTTGTAATTGTTATTTCTATAACAATCGCTTATTTAATATCCGAAATTAGCAAAGGATATAGATTCTGGATTTTTTGTGGGCTTATTTTGATGTTAATAGCAGTTTTGGCGACCTTAAGTCGTAATGCTTGGGTTGGTATTTTTATATCAACAACTATTATCTTATTTATTACTCGGAATAGGACTTTAATAATCACATTTGTTGGAATGTTATTGTTGTTTTTATTCCTCTCCCCTGACTCTGTAATAAAAAGAGTGAAGAGTATTGGAAATTTGAATGATCCGACCATGATAGAACGAACAATAATGTGGAAAAGTGGAATGAATATGATATTTACTCATCCATATTCAGGTTTTGGACCAGGATTAGTAAAAAAGAATTATTATAAAAATATTTATGTTGATCCTAAACTACCTTTTATTACAGATGCGGATGGTATTAAAGTAAATGTGCTTCCTAATGGCGTGAAAATAAAAAAATATCGTGGCCATATGCATAATAATCTTCTGCATCTAAGTGTAGAAAGAGGTTTGCCTGCAGTGTTCTCATGGTTTTTAATTTGGGTCCTTTTCTTTTTTAAAGCAATAAGGAATTATAAAAATAACAAGGGTAGTCCTACACTAACTTTATGTGCAGTTTCTGGGATAGCTTCTATTTCTGGTTTTATATCGTCAGGAATGTTTGAATATAATTTTGGAGATTCTGAGGTCTCTATGCTTATGTTTTTTGCTCTTTCTCTTCCTTTTTTATGTCAAAAAAAGAAAATAGCAAAATCAAAAATTAAGAATTCTTCTTAAAAAAGAGGTCTTTTGAACACTTTTCTTTGTGGTTAATGACAGCATAGCGACTTCTCTTTTTTTGATTTTTACAGTTACTTTTCCTACAATTTGTCCTTTTGTTATCGGCGCAGTTAATACGTCAGAAATTTTATTATTTATAGATATTTTATTAGCGTTTTCTCTTCTTATGAGAATCCTATTTTTCCCGATAATATTTATCCCTACGGTTTTTTCAACCCCATCTATAATTTTAACTGCTTTAATTTTATCTTTTAATTTTTCTTTTAGATCTAACCACATATAACGATTAAATCCCCAAGAAAGTAATTTACTTGTTTCTTTAAATCTAGTTTTAGAACTTTTTGCTCCAAAAACTATTGCAATAAGACGTAAATTTAACTTTTTAGCAGTAGCAACAATACTAAATCCAGCTTTTCTATAAAAACCAGTCTTAAGACCGTCTAAACCAGGAAAACGACCAATCAAACGGTTCGTATTCGTAAGAATGAATTGATTTTTTCTAAATCCTTCATTCTTAATACTACTAAGTTTAGTTGTCATTGGTATTTTTAGTAATTCTCTCGCTAATATTCCCGCATCGACAGCACTCATAAGGTTAGGAGGCGCCCCTCTGTTTGGAGGAAGACCGTTTACATTGATAAATCGTGTATTTTTCATTCCCAATGATTTTGCAGTAAGATTCATTAAATCTATAAATCCTTCCGAACTACCTGATATATGTTCAGCTAACGCAAAAGCCGCATCATTTGCAGAACTAATCATTATTGCTTTAAGAAGATCTATAACTTTAAATTTTTCTCCTTCAGCTAAATAGACTTGTTGTCCCCCTATTTTTGATGCTTTACTAGATATAAAAACGTACTCATCTAAATTTAATGCCTTATTTTGTATTTCTTGTAATGCGATATATGAAGTCATCATTTTCACAATAGATGCAGGAATAATTCTTTTATGTGGATTGAATGATTTGAGAACTTTTCCAGTTTCAGCTTCGATAAGAAGGGCTGATTTGTAAGAAAATGCTCTACTTGTTTTTCTCTTATATCTGGCCTCTGAAAAACTGACGGTTATTAAAAAGAAAAGAAGCATATATACGAAAAAAATGAACTTTGAAATCATATTTTATCAAGACCCTGATATTTGCAATGCATGTTTTGTAAATTGCAATTTTAAAAGAAGGAAGGCGGATAATATATAATTACATACATTATATATAAGTATTCTTTTTGTCAAAAAAGGTGTGTGACTATTTATATTAAGATTTTCTTGAAGACATAACCTAACTTTGTTAGCATAGTAAATGTAACTACTAAAATTAATTTTTACCCAAAAGGGAATGTTTATATGTTTAAAGGTTCTTATGTTGCTCTTGTAACTCCTTTTCACAATGGGACTATAGATGAAGATTCTTTAGAATCACTTGTTAATTTTCATCTAGCGAACAAAACCCATGGGATAGTAGCATGTGGGACAACTGGAGAGTCAGCTACTTTGACTCATCCAGAACATGATCGCGTAATTGAACTTGTAGTGAAATTTGTAGATGGACGTATTCCTGTAATTGCAGGTTGTGGTTCTAACAGTACTGCTGAGGCTATTGAGAGAACTAAATTTGCGAAAGAAATCGGTGCTGATGGTGCTTTGCTAGTTGCACCTTATTACAATAAACCCACCCAAGAAGGTCTTTACCAACATTTCAAATCGGTTGCTGAATCAGCAGATATTCCGAATGTTTTATATAATGTTCCTGGTAGGACTGTCACAGCTATTGCATCCGATACTGTTTCAAAATTATCTGAAATTCCTAATATTGTAGGAATCAAGGAAGCTACTGGTGATCTTGCGAATTGCTGTGAAATTATTTCAAAAGTTCCAGATGATTTTCTCGTTTTGTCTGGGGATGATTTTGTTACATTGCCTATGATGGCGATGGGGGCAGTAGGAACTATTTCTGTAACGGCAAATGTTTGTCCTTCTGATGTTTCGAGGATGTGTGAAGCTCAATTAAATGGAGATTTTAATATTGCAAAAGAACTTCACTATAAAATGTGGCTTTTAAATAAAATGATGTTTATTGAAACAAATCCAATTCCTGCAAAGTTTACTCTTTCATTAATGGGAAAAGTGAAACCGGAATTTAGATTGCCCTTATGTTCTCCATCAGAAGAAAACATAAAAAAATTACAAGAATTTTCTTCATCGTATGGGTTAATAAAATAATTATTTTACTACCCCTTATTCAATTTTCACGAAAAGGGGTAGTAAATTTAAAGATACTAGTCGTTATTCTCCATAAAAACATTTTTGTAAATTATAGCAGCAAGAATACTGCCGACTATTGGTCCAATCCAATATACAAGGTGGTTCATACCATCAAATCCACCGCCAGCTAGTGCAGGTCCAAATGTTCTAGCTGGATTCATTGATGCTCCAGTTAATGGTCCTCCAATTAAAATATCAGCTGCAACTGTTAAGCCAATGCCTAAACCACCAATATCTGGTCTCCTTTTGTCTACAGCTGTGCCCCATATTGATATTACTAAGAAAAAAGTCAGAATTATTTCGATTAAAATTGCTGTACCAAAACTTATACCGGTTGCAACAGTAGGGGTCCCCAACTTTGCTTTCATCCAGACATCTGGACTAAAGATCATTGTCAAAACATAGCCAGCTAATGTTGCCCCTACCAGTTGGGCAATAATATAAAAAACACCTATTTTAGCTTCTTGTTTACCAGTCACTATGAATCCAATTGTAACTGCGGGATTAAAATGTCCTCCACTAACTGGACCGAGTGCAGAAATCATAACTGATAAAATGAGGCCGTGAGCTAAAGCAACAGTAAGTAATCCGTTTCCACCGATGATAGCTCCTGCACCGACAAAACATAAAGCAAAAGTCCCAATTACTTCGGCGAGAAGCATTCCTCCCGTTTTGTTCATTTTACGAACTCCTTATTTCTTAGGCGGTTAATTTTTTAGAATTTGATTTAGGGCAGAAAACCTTGTGGCGAACTAACTATAGTAAATAAACATTTTTAATAGAAAAAAGATTAATAAGCAATATGTTTTCGATTCATAACCATTTTGAATTTAATAAACCAAATTTTGTTTCACTCCTTTAAAGAATTGTTCTACATTTTTCACGGTTAATTCCAAACCTGATTTAGTTACCTCAGGTGTTATTCCAGCATTATGTGGGGATAAAACAACATTTTTCAACTCACTAAAATCATTCGGAATAGTTAGAGGTTCATTTCCAAAAACATCTAATCCTGCAGAAGAAATTCTTTGATTTCTAAGTGCTTCTACTAAGTCTTTCTCATTTATGATAGGTCCTCTTGCAGTATTTACGATTATGACATTTTTTTTCATTTTTTCTATAGTCTCTTTATTAATGAAGTTTAAGGTTTCGGGTGATTGTCTAATGTGTAATGAAATTACGTCTGAACTGTCATATAGTTCACTTAATTCAACAAGTTTGATTCCTACTTTTTCGGAAAATTCCCTATCAGGATTGAAAGTCCATGCTATTACATTCATTCCGATTCCTTTTGCGAGGATAGCTGTTTGTTTTCCAATTGCACCTAATCCAATGATTCCTATTGTTTTACCATGTAATTGAATCATTTCTCCTCGGGGCCAATCTCCTGAACGGATCGCATTGTCATTCTCGTTAATTTTACGTGCAGCAGATAACATAAGAGTGATTGCATGTTCTGCAACGGAAATTGCAGCAACTCCAGGTGTATTCGTTATAGTTACCCCTTTTTGTTTTGCAGCATTTAAGTCTACATGATCTGTTCCAGTGCCCCATATAGAAATAATTTTAAGATTATTAATCTTTTCAAAAAAAGTTTTATCGAATTTGCAAAAGGCTCGAATATTTACAATTGCATCAGCATCTTGAACTCTTTCTATAAGTTGATCGTCATTTTCTGGTTTTGAACAAAAAATCTTAGTTTCTCCAATTTCATTTAATTTTTCTTCTATATCGGTGCCAGAGACAACAGACGGAAAATCGTCAGGGACTACAATTGAATTCATCAAAATATCTCCTGCAAAAATGGGAAAATTCGATCATATATCTAGGCTATTTTTTTAGTCAAAACTATTATATATTTTTTTCATAAAAATTTACTTTTTTTACTATCTTGGATTAAAAAATTAATAAGAAAATATGTATTAGTGTAATTAATCGAGAAAATGAACCAGAAGGATTAATTTTATCGAGTATACTTTACGAAAGACTCGTAGATAAGGGATTTTCACCCACTATTATATCTTTAGGAAACTTTTCTAAGACAACTGAACGAATAGATAGTGAAGGAAAACGTATAATTCTTTTGCCTTGGAATTTTTTGAAAGCCATATTTTTCAATAAGTCTAATAAAAATTATGATTTTTTGTCGGAATTTGATTTTGGGATAGCTGTTGGAAGATGGTTTGAAAGTGCAGTTCTTTTATATGAGTCCTCCATACCTTTTTCCATATGGGTTTCTAATTCTATTTCAGATAACAGGAAAGCATTTATTGAAGATTCTTATTACTCTTCAAAGGTTGGAAATTTGATGTATAAAAGAAATCTCAAATATGAAAGAAAAATTCTTGAGGCATCGAAATGGATATGGGTAACTAGTAAATTTTCAGAGAAAAACATATTGAATTATTATAATGATTTCAAGGAAAAGGTTAGGATGCTAAGAGTACCCTATGTTGAGAAAAAAAATGAATTTCTGCCTGATGATAGTAAGTCTACAAGAAATATACTTTTTTTGGGAAATCCAGAATTGTCAGTTTTAGATTTTATCGGATTTCTTCGAGTTTTTAAAAATATAAAATCAGCTGCGGGTACTGAAGATATTTTTTTGCAAGTTTTGGGTGATAAGCCGAAGAGTATTTTCTTTCGTTTTGCTTTAAAAGGAATGCAGATTGAAAAAGATATTTTTTTTAATGAAACTAATGATATCGAAAGAGTTTTTCAACATTCTTGGGTTTATGTTGAATCCTCTAATTTTGATCTGGTCGGAATAGGACTATTGAAAGCAGTTACTTATGGGATCCCAGTTTTGTCGTGTTTCGGTTCAATTTCTGATGAAGTGATTACTGATGGAGAAAATGGATTAGTCATTCAGCAAGGAGATTACGAATCACTTAATAGAGCTTTAGCTCAGTTAATCTTTAATGACAAGGTCAGAGAAGATTGTCGAATTTCTGCATATAAATCATTGCTAGAAAACTTTACTCAGAAATCTTTTGATGCGGAATTAGAACTGTTAAAAAGTTCATAATTAATTTAATGGAGGAAAAATACATGGAAAAAGCAATACCTTTTTTGCCTATTAATACTGATGAGATTGAATGGCAGGATGGAGAGGAAATTCTAGGACTTCCAGAAGGGCTTAAAGTTAAAATTATTGCAGAGGCAGAGGACGAAGTATCAGAGCGTGTTGATAAATTTGTTAAATTTCCTGCTGGATACGTTGAACCAAGACATACACATGATTATTTTCATTCTACTCTTGTTTTAGAAGGTGAAATGCACGTTGATGGAAAAATTCTTAAACCTGGTGATTATGTTTATGGCGGTGGCGATGTTCCGCACGGTCCATACCATTATCCAAAAGGTTGTATGGTATATTCTGCCGGCAGAGGAAAAAAACTAAGTCAGATACATAATAGAGCAAATTAATTGATTTATTTTTAGTTTTCTATTCTCCATCTGACTGAAATTTTCAGAGGGTCTTTTAAGTAAGGGAAAGGCGTAGCGGTAGATACAGCTTCTAGTGATGCTTTATCAAGAAAAATGTTCCCTGAAGATTTTCTTATGGAGATCTTTTGAAGATTTCCATCTGGCATTATTTTAAATACTACTTTTGTAACGCCTTGTATTCCGTTTCTGATTGCAATAGGAGGGTATAGGTATATCTGTTTTTGTTGTATCTTCTGAGAAATTTCTCTTTTGATTGCATCTATAGACGATTCACTTCTTTTTTTTACAATAATAATCCCTGTTTTTTCTTTAGCCTTAAAAACTCTTACTTTTTTGTTTTGTTTTGTTTTTTTCTTGATTTTTATTTGTTTGACAATTTTCTTTAAGTTTCTCTTTTTATCTATTCTTTTTACATTCTTCTTAAAGGTATTTGTAGTTTTTAGACTCAAGGATTTATTTTTGACTATTTTGGGCAATTCTGATTTTTTAAATCTTTGATTTTCCATCTTTGAGATAGGAACAGATATTTTCTTAATCTTGTTCTTTTGAAGGAATTCTTTAACTTCAATATTTCGTTTTTTTCTTATATTAGATTTTCTAGATGTTATTTTTTTCTGAGAAGGTTTTTTAACAAATTTCGATTTTTTTATACCTTTATGAATCTTCTTTGAAGGAAGTTCTTTTTTTTTCTTAGGCAATAAATTTTTATTAGCGATTCTATTGATTTTTAGGGTCAAAACGTTCTTCGTCCCTTTATTATAGTTCATCGAGAGGTTTGAGAATGAGACAAAAAATAAAAGATGAATAAAAACAGAAATGCAAATAAATATGAAATTCTTAGCTACTCTGTTTTTTGTTTGTGTTTTCTTCATTGGATGTCTCATTATAAATATTTTGAAGTTATACGATAAAAAAATTCAAAAGAAGAAAAAGAGAATAGTTTATTTGTATGTAAAATTAATAGTATTTTTGAACAGATGATCAATCCAGTAATTGTACAAAGGGAAATAATCAATCTTTTTTCTCTTCTTCCCATTTTTAAAAGTTCAATATTTGTTTGTTTGACATTTGGGTTATAGGCTCGACTAAGCATCGAAAAAGTTATTGTCTCTGATCTTCTGATTGAGGCAGCTATGACAGGTTTTGATAATTTGAAAAGTGTCATGAATATATTTAAGCCACATTTGCCGAAGACTCTGAGACCTCTCATTCTTTGTGCCCTGAGAGCAGTCATAAATTCTTCTAGTGTTAAAGGAATAAATCTGAAAACTGTGGCTACAGTGAAAGAAAGATGAGTAGGTATTCTAAAAGAGTTTAGTCCTCTTATTAATGTAGTTGGATCAACACATAGACTAACTGCGAATCCTGCACTTATTGTTGCGATAAAGCGTAGTGATTGAAAAGCACCGTAAATTAGTCCCTCTAAGTAGAAAACTATTCCTCCAGTAAAGTTGCCAAGTATTGGAGTCTCTTTTGAAAGGATAGTAAATAAAATTGTTTTTTTTGAAGATGGATAAAATAATGCCTGAGAAAAAATTATACCCCAAACAGAACTTATTACTAAAATTGAGAAGAAAAATATCTGTTTCCTTGTCGGATTTGAAAATAAAAACCATAAAAAACTACTCAAAGAAAGTATTGCCAAAGAAATAAGACTGTCTAGAGTTATAGAAAGAATTGAAATAATTAACAGTAAAATTATTTCAAATTTTGGATTTTTAAAATATTCTTCACGTGTTTTTTTCAACTTTTTTGTAGTCCCCTAATAAATATTTCTAAAGTTCTTGGAATTATTTCATACCCTGAACTTTTGCTCACAAAAGCATGAGGTGGAGGTTCTATATATCTTTTATTTAGATATGCACTAGAAATAATGGCATCTGAATTTCCTTGCATAATAATCTTGCCATTTTCTAGAATAATTGTTCTATCTGCGTATTTAAGCGCAGATTCTGTATCATGAGTACATAGAATGATTGACCTGTTGCTATTTTTCTTTTGTGCCCATTTTTTTAATTGGTCCATAATTATAGTTCTTATTCCTCTATTCATTCCTCCTGTAGGTTCGTCGAGAATCAAAACCTGATTCTCACATGAATAAAGAGATGCAATCGCAAGACGAAGTCTTTCACCTCTGCTAATTGAAAAAGGATTCTTGAATTGAAGTGTAGAAAGTTTAAAAAAATCTAAACTTTCTTGAAGCAATTCATTAATTTTAGATTTTTTGAATTTTAAGTTTTTAGGACCGAATTCAATTTCTTTTTCAACAGTGTCTAAACTCAACATCAGATCAGGATTCTGGAATAAATATCCAATTTTTCCCACAAGAGAGAGGAGAGTTGACTTCTTTTCATCAAACCAAATGATTTCTCCTTGTTTAGGATGAAGAATACCTGATAGAAGATTAAGTAAAGTCGTTTTTCCAGTTCCATTTGATCCCATGATTGCAAGAATTTCACCTTCAAAAAGATCAAAAGTAATATCTGAAAAAATGTCAGATTTATTTTTTTCGTAGGAGTAACATATATTCTTTACAGATAGTATTTTTTTTCTTTTTTCATTTTTTCGTTCTGTTTTTTGCGGAGACAAATCTTTTTTGTTTTTAAAATATTTAGATTGTTGTAAGAAATCTTCTTCATTTCTAATGTTATGAAGATCGATTTTCTTTGTAATTTCTATCCATGCAGGAATCTCTAGATTCAGTTGATTCAAAGTCTCATAAGCGTCAGAAAACTCTTTTTTTCTGTAATCTCCCACAATTGAACCTTTATCCATAATTATCAGCCTATTTGTGATAGGCATAATTCTATTGTTTCTATGTTCTGCAAAAATGATAGTTGGGTTATAAGTAGTTTTAATTTCAGTGATAGACTTAATGAAATTCTTTACTCCTTCGTAATCTAATTGTGATGTTGGCTCATCAAGCAATAAAATTTCTGGTTTCATTGAAAGTATACTTGCTAAGGCAATTTTTTGTTTTTCTCCTCCAGAAAGACTGCTGCAGTTGTTAAATTCTAATTTTTTTGTTTTTGTTATTTCTAACGCAAAATCAATCCTATTTAAGATTTCATTTTTTTTTAATCCTAAATTTCGAGGGCCAAAGGCTAATTCTTCTCTTACATTTGAGCAAATTAATTGATTTTCACAGTCCTGAAATAGAAATCCTATTGTTTGTGATATCTTTTCAAAAGAATATTTTGAGATTTTTTTTTCTAAGATAGATAGTTCTCCTTCAGAAGCACCTCCAGTTTCTCTTGGAGTAAAACCACAAATAGATTTCAAAAGAGTTGATTTGCCACATCCAGTTGAACCAGTAATGAGGATAGTTTCACCTCGTTGAATTTTAAGATTTATATTTTTTATGGACTCATTTTTAGTATCAGGATATGTGAATGAAAAGTTCTTCATAGATATCATATTTGAAAGAGGCTCTTTTTTCATGTTTGAACCTCTCTTAGTGATTGGTGGAGTTTAAACCCTAGTAAAACACCTAAGAACGTACAAATCACGCAAGTAACCATTATATAGCTAAAAATATACCAATGTGCGTAAACTAAACGATAGAAAAACATATAAAGTTCAAAATTGACCAGAGTTACTAGAGAATTTCCTGTTATTAAAACAAAAGCGGTTAGAAAAATGGATGAGTAGTTTTGCTCTTTTGTAATCATCGAGGCTTTATTCTGTTTTTTTATATTTGTAATTCCTGCTTTTGATAATAGAAACTCATAGACGAGAATTTCTAATGCTAGTGAAAGGAAAGGAACAATTGCAAATGAATAGATAGTAAACGCGACAATAATTTTCCTGATGATTATTAGTAAAGACAAAGCACCTACATAAGGATATCTTTTAAGATAGATGACTACTATTGCGAAGAAGGGCAATTCTGTAAAAAAACTAGTTAGAAGAAATGAAAATGGGCCAAGAATTGCAACAGAAAGATTCCCAAAAAGTATATTTGGAATATTCACAAGAACAAAAATTACGGCAGAATAAACAGCTGCTCCACTAAATACTCTTAGTGGCAGTTTACTGAATAATCGAGAATAGTTAAAGAAAAAGAATATTAGAAAACCAGTAGTAATGATTATAGTGAGAACCGTTATTTTCATTTTTTATCCTATAAGGATATACGTTGATTTTCTATTTCTCCAATAATCTTGTTTCTGTTTTTTATTTAAAAAGATATTCTCATTCCTGCATACATTTCTATTCCGGGCGCATTGTATCCAAATACTTCATCGTAATCCTCATCTAACAGATTATTGATCTTCAATTCTAAAGTAGTTTTTTGATCCTTAAGCGGAAGATTTTTTAAATAATATGAAAGAGCAACGTCAACTTTTGTAAAACCTGAGTTGTTTATTTTTACTGATGATCCACCATTCGTTCCATCTACAAATCCTCTGTAATCAAAGTCTCTTCTGCTACTCATCTGATTAATAAATAATGTTGCTGTAAAAGATTTAGGATGATATGAAATCGTACTACTCCACCACCAGTTGGGTCTTCGAACAAGTTCCTGACCCTGTTTGAAAGAGGAACCACCTAGGCCATTGCTGTCATCCAGTACTAAAGTATCTAATGTGTTGTAGTTAGCACGAATTGTGAAATTGTTATAATCGAGAATAGAGATGGAAAATTCCGCGCCCTTTGTCCTTGCTTTTGATATGTTTTCATAGTTTGTGCCATTTGCGTATGTACTCCAACTCCAGGCTATAATATTTTTAAGTTCATTATGATAATAAGTCCCACTGACTTTTATGAGTTTCCCAAAAAAATCTTGATCTATTCCAAATTCCCAACTTTTCTGTACCTCAGGTTCAAGGTTTGGATTGCCAATATACGATGATGACCCAAAAGTATCAGTAAAAGAAGGTCTCTTTACTCCTTTTCCGTAAACAGTACGAATTCTGGTACCTCTTTTTTTTAAATGATATGCACTGGATACTTTGTATGTTAAAGGGTCCTTTCCCTTAACGAAGTCATCAATTCGCAAACCCGTTGTAAGGTATAATTTGTCCCAGAAAGTAAGTTGTTCTTGCGCGTAAAAAGAGCGCGCAGTTCTTTTTGATCTTTCCGTTTTAGAAATTTGAACCTGAAAAGTCCTCTCTTTTTCGAATTCGAATCCTAAAGTTGTTATAGCCGATGTGAGAAAATCTCTTTGTGAATTAGGCGAGTTATATTTGAAATTCAATTGATTGTCAGAACGAAAATTTGTCAGAGTAGTATCTGTCATATAAGGAGAAAAGAATGCTCTTATAGCATCTAGAGCATCAATCTGATCTAGATATAACGAATCGCTTCTGTAGAAAGAGAGTTTTGAAATATAATCAATACTATTAGTAATTTCTGTTTCAGCACGGATACCAAAAAAATTGTCTGTCGTTCTTGTAAAATTATTTAGTTCTCTATCTGTATAGGCGCCTGTCAATCTTAAGTCAGTATTCGTTGATCCTCCATTAGATGTATTATCTACCTGATTTTTATTGTGTTGATATAGAAAACGAATTTTAGAAAATTGAGTTGGATAATAATCAAAACCTAGTGTTCCGACTGTCCTGTAATATCCATCGTTATAAAAACGACCGTCTGTATCTGTTCGGCTGACGGTGAAAAGGAATCCTGTATCTTCAGTTCCACCCTTTATTTTGATAAATTCCTGAATAGTTTCCTGACTTCCGTATCGAACTCCCCAGATATTTGAAATTTTCTCTCCTGGATTTCCCATGTCAACCAATAAGTTAACAGCCCCAGCGGCAGCATCTGAACCGTAAAGGGTACTTTGAGGTCCTTTTAGAATTTCAGCAGATTTCATCCATTCCGGAGAAAGATGTTCAAAAAGAAATGGGTCTCCATCTGGTGGCGTTATTTTAAAACCGTCAAGTAAAATACTGGTAAAGTTTGTCTCGCTTCCACGTATCCTGAAGTTTGTTCTTCCACCGCGACTTCCTGATTTTTCTACAATTCCTCCAATACTATCTCTCATTATATCTTCAAAATCGTTTGGAATTCGAAGTTCCATCTCTCTATAAGGAATTATTTCAATAGAGTCTGCAATAGTACTCAATTTTCTTGGTGTCTTGGTAGCTGTTGCAGTTACCGGATCAAGAAGTATTTCATTCTTTATGTTTAATTCTTGAGATGAAGATGGGTTTGATGTTGTACATAGAATAAATAATATAAAAACTTGAAAAAAAACTTTCTTGACTCTCAATTCTTCCCCCTCGTGAAAAATTGTAAGCACTCAAAACTGAAAAATAGTCACAAAATCAATTTTCTAGTGCTGTCTTATCCAAGGAAGAAATAGATCTAAAGGTTGAGCAGAGAGAGTAGCTGTAAAAAAAGAAAGATTTTTTTTGGCATGAATTCTCATGGCCCCACCCCATTCCCCGAGGACGTGACGATTAATGAAAAGATGAGGCCGGTATCCTGACTTACAGATTAACCTAAGAGATAAACCTTCCCAGCAAAAAAGCCAGTGGTAAATAGAACCTCTCAGTACCTGATTACAGTGGCGGGACCGTGCCGGAATCTAACCGGCTTCCCAGGTCTTTTAAAGAAAAAGACCGCCTACATCTTAATAAATACAACATATAATATGTAAAAATTATTTAAAAGCTCCAAATAATTTTTTTTTATATACGTAATATATTAGTCTCTTTGAGCAAGTTCTATACTGATATTATCAGGTCCTTTAATAAATGCTATTTTTACTCCCGGTCTGATTTCCCAGGGTTCGCAAATCCATTCCGCTCCTTTTGAAGAAAGATCTTTTTGTGCCTCATCCATATTATCTACACTTAGCCCAAAGTGATCTAATCCATAGCGAGGGTCAGATGAAGTTCGTTTCGGATCTTCTCCTTCTGCTCTTCCTGATACAATAAAACTCATTCCGTTCAAGTCCATGTTAAAGGAAGGGGCACCTCCAAGTTCTCTTTCTTGTATAACCTTTGCAGCAAACATTTTTTCCCAGAATTCTTTAGCGGCATGAGGGTCTTCGCTTCTAAAATGAAGATGGTCATAACCAAATTTAGCCATTGTGTTCTCCATAGAAATTAAATTAAAATTTTGTTAAATGGTGTTACAAGAATAGCAGTTCCCTTCTTTGTCGATAAAGTATGAATGATTTATAATTGCTAATGTTTTATTTAATAAGTTTAAATAGTGAAAGGAGTAGCATGACAGATTCACGTATTTCAAATATGGCAGAGATACTTACGAATTATTCTGCAAGAGTTAAAAAAGGAGATTTAGTAGCGATAAGGGGGGGTACTTCGGCAAGTTCCCTGATCTTGCAAATCTATGAAAATTGTCTCAAGGTGGGAGCATTCCCATATACTCTTGTGTCGCTCCCGGGAATGGATGAAATTTTTTATAAAAATGCAAATAGAGAACAACTATCATTTCTATCTCCAATCTCAAAGTTTGAGATTGAAAAAGTCGATGTTTTTGTGAGTATCCTCTCAGAAACAAATACTAGAAGACTTTCTTCCGTTGATCCTGAAAAACAAGCACTTACTTCCAAATCCAGACAGTCAATTATGAAAACATTTATGAAGAGAGCAGCGGCATACGAAAAAGGAGATAAAAAAGGCTTACGATGGACACTAACTCTTTTTCCTACGGAAGCGTATGCGCAAGATGCCGAAATGGGTATTGCTGAGTATGAGGATTTCGTATTTGGTGCATGTTATTCAGATAAAAAGAACGGAATACAGAAGTGGAAGGAAGTTGAAAAAAGTCAGCAAAGGGTAATTCGATATCTTAAAGGAAAGAAAAAAGTCGAAATCTTTGGTCCGGGGACGGATTTGAAAGTAGGGATCAGCGGCAGGAAATTTATCAATTGTAGCGGTCATAATAATTTCCCCGATGGGGAGGTTTTTACTGGACCTGAAGAAAATTCTGTAGAAGGAAAAATAAGGTATTCTTTTCCTGCATGTTTGTCGGGCAGGGAAGTGGACGGAGTGGAACTCGAGTTTAAAAAAGGAGAGGTAGTCAAAGCGAGTGCAGAAAAAAATGAAAAATTTCTCCTAAGTATGATTGGAATGGATGCTGGCTCCAAACGTATTGGAGAATTTGCTTTTGGTCTTAATTACGGAATTAAGCAGTATACAAAAAATATTCTGTTTGATGAGAAGATGGGTGGTACCGTGCATCTTGCGCTTGGAAAAGGGTATCCAGAGTCTGGTTCCCGTAATAATTCTGCGTTGCATTGGGATATGGTCTGTGATCTCCGGAAAGAAGGAGAAGTCTATGTGGATGGCAAATTGTTTTTCAAGAAAGGGAAGCTTCAAATATAGACGAAGTCCTCTATGTTCTGATAGTATGGCCCTTCTTCAGAATTAAATGTATGTTTAATTCTATTTCATGGGCGGGTAGCTCAGCTGGGAGAGCGGTGCCCTTACAAGGCATAGGTCGGAGGTTCGAGCCCTCTCCCGCCCACCATTTTAGAGGTTTGAAGTAAAAGAGCCACCCAGAATTTGTAAGTACATATCTGGATGGCTCTTTCTTTGTTTCTTATTAAATTTATTTTCCGGTCATTGATTTTATCAGTTGAGTGAATCCGTTGTATCTTTCTTTACGTACTTTATTGTAGTCAGTACCTTTAACAAATTGAACTTTCTCTCCGATACTTCTCATGAACTTTTTGAAAGATTTGTTCTTGAGAATCGTTTCGAATGCATCTCTGAGAACTTTTAAACGCTCTGGGGGAGTTTTCGCATGTGCCATAAAAATTCGTTCCATTTTGAAACTTACACCCTTATAACCAAGTTCAGCTGCAGTGGGAACATTCTTGAAATCTTTGTCTTTCGACATACGCTTGTTTCCTGTAACTCCAAGAGCAATCATTTTTCCGGAACGAACATGTGCTCTACCTGAAGTAGGCATTGCCATTGAGATATCGTCTTGTCCTGAAAGTAATGCACGTAATGCCGGTCCACCACCTTTATGAGGTATAAAATTAACTTTGATTCCTGCAGCTTTCACAAATTGCATAGCAGGCGTATGAATCGCTCCCCATACTCCGCTGTGACCGAAGTTAATCTTGCCAGGGTTTTTCTTCGCATAGGCAACAAATTGTTTTAAGGTCTTCCATGGTTTGTTCGAAAGACTCACAAATAAAGGTTGTGCATGGTTTAATTTTGCGATTGCGGTGAAGTCTTTCAAACTATTAAAAGGAACTTTTCTAGTTTGTGGAACCAGTTGGTCAAATCCGTTTGCAGTGAAAAGAATAGTGTACCCATCTGGTTTGGCATTAGCCACGAAGGCATGTCCTCTCATCCCAGCACCACCCGGTAGGAGTTTCACAATCATGGGTTGACCTATAATATCACTCATGATTCCGGTGATACCTCTGGCATGAAGGTCATGACTTCCACCAGCTCCAACAGGAAGTACAAGAGTGACTGGACGATTTGGAAATTTTGCATGTCCATCCACAATTAAAATTGGTGAAACCAAAAAAACAAATGTAACTAGTAAAGCAAATATAGTCCTTTTCATTTTGGATCCTCCTAGTTATATAGAAAACTGCATTAGGTTCTTTTTCGTGAAAAAGATCTTATAGCTCTATATAGTATCCATATAAGAGCTGATAGTAAAAAAGCCGAAGAGATAGGTCGAGTAATAAAAATATACTGTAAAATACTCCCTTTTGCATAGAGCATAGTCTGGCTTAAAGTGTACTCGACTGGTTCGGCCAGAACAAAAGCGATAATTAAAGGAGCAAGATCAAAATTAAGTTTACGCAATATATAGGCGAAAAAACCAACAACGAGCATAATTACAAGGTCTGAATTATCCCCTGTAGAGAGAGTACCAACAAAAGCAAGAGCTAAAATAATTGGAATCAGATAGGATTTCTTTATCTGAATTGCTATGGCAAAGGGTTTAAGAAGAACATAGCCTAAAAAGACGAATAAAATATTTGCAATTACCATACTCATTAAAATTGCATATAAGAGTGGTCCTTGTTCTTGAAAAATTAAAGGTCCGGGACGCATTCCATGAGCAACAAATGCACCTAAGAGTATTGCAGTTGCCGTATCTCCTGGGATCCCTAAAGTAAGAAGTGGGACCATAGTGGGTCCGTTTACTGCATTATTGGCTGCTTCTGGCGCGGCAATCCCATCAAGTTCTCCTTCTCCAAAAGTTTCCGGATGCGTAGATGCGCGTTTTGCAGCAGAATATCCTACAAACGCTGCCACTACCTGTCCGACTCCAGGGACCATCCCTATACCGGTCCCAATGCCTGTAGAACGGAGTATAGTTTTGATCGAGGATTTAAATTCTTTCCATCTAAGTCTTTCTCCAGCATTACTATAACCAATAAATTGTGAAACAAACCGAGGAGCTCTTGATTCTACAGCAAGTAATATTTCTGGAAGCGCAAAAATTCCTATAACTAGTGGAATGAGTGGTATTCCAGCACTTAAAGACATAAATCCGAAAGTCATTCTGGTAGAGCCTGTTGCAGCATCTGTACCTATAAAACCAAGTCCTAATCCTATAAGGGCAGCAATAGCGCCTTTTAATCCCGAATCCCCAGAGATACTTGCAATTAAGACCAAGGAAAAGAAAATAATTGCAAAAATCTCTGGAGGTCCAATCATTAAAGTAATTATTGCGATAGGTCCAATCAATAGAATCGTAAAAATATCAGAGATAAGGTCTCCGCTGACAGACGAAAATAGTGCCATCTCTAATGCTTTTCTTCCATGTCCTTTTCTTGTAAGCGCAGGACCCTCGAAGGTTGTAGCAATAGACGCAGCAGTTCCTGGAATTCCAACAAGTATAGCTGGAATGCTACCTCCATAAATACCTCCTTTAAATAGTCCTACAAGAAAAGGAATTCCTAAAACAGGCTCTAATTTAAAAGATACTGGCAAAAGAACAGAAAGTGCTAGAATAGTAGTTAGTCCAGGCATCGCTCCGACAAACATTCCAATGCATAATCCAGCTGCAATAAAAAAGTAGATGTCCCAGCGGATAAGGAGATGCATACCTTGCATGAAAGTTTCTAACATATCTACCCTTTAAAATATAAAAAATAGGTTCAAGAAAAATTTTACGATTTTATCTTCCCATATTCCTAGGATTTCATAGTGAGAGCGTGGAAGATAAATAAATAAAACACGTTCAAAAATAATACGAATTGCTAAAGGAATAAAAAAAGAAAGCAAAACTAGTTGCCACCAAATTCGGTTGCCTAGGCGATAACTGAGTGAAAAAATCATAATGACACTTGCGATTCCATATCCAAGATAGGGAAGCAAGAAAGTATATATAGTTACAAAAACAAAAATGATCAAAACATTTTGTACGATATCTTTAGGTAAGGTTCCTTCTGGTTGTTGTTGATTCGGGGCCTTCAGAATTTGAATTAGATATACAATGCCCAAAATCGACAAAACTCCAAAGGAAATTCTCGGGAAAAAAATCGGGGAAAGACGAATGAAATCTTGTGCCTGAACCATTCCTCCTTTCGCTATCATATTTGGCATAAAAATAGCAAAGCAAGCACCTAAAGTGATAAAAAGGATTGAAACAGCAATTTCTGATTTCTGATAAAAATTTAAAAATTTATTTTCAGAAGAGAATTTGAATGACATCGAAATTCCTTATACCTTTTAAGGTAATCACTAGTATTAATTTTTGACAAAAGCAAATCAAAAAAAGTACATCAAATGTTCTTGAATATTTTTCAATATGTTTTGAAATAGGTTGTATATTTAATACATTAAACTAATGATTACAGAATTGCTACTGTTCTTTTTTATATGCAAGTGATTTCAGGAAAAGAGAACGTATGGCATTTAACAACAAGAGGCCTATTTAAAGCATTCTAAGTTAATTTCAGAAATTATTTTTAATCCGGCTTCTTTGTATTTTTTCAGTTCATTACCCGAAAGAGAGTTTTTAAATTTTTCCATTCTTTCTTTTGCCTCTTTCATCAATTTTATTTTAGGTAACATTGCGAAGAACATCTTGCTTTTTTCTTCTGATGAAAGGCCTTTTTTCTTTTCTATTTTTTTTAATTCACATCCGATTTTTAAAAGGAATCGTAAGTCTTTAACAAATTTCTTATTGATTCCAGAATTACTCCTATTGTTTCTCCTTTTAATAGATTTCAATAAAAGGGAACGTATGGCATTGTCTTGTATCTTATTTATATAGGTTTCAGCTTCATCGAACTTTTTTTCTTTGATCTTAACTTGTGCTATTTCAGCTAATTCTACGTCTCCCAGTTTGTTCTTAGCAGCTTGATAACTATCTATTCCCCCTTTGGCTATATAACAATTTGTTTTATAGGAATTCCCGAAGATTTTATTTATTTGTGATCTGGATAAATTAATTTTTGGAAAATCTCTATCATAGGGAAAAGTTACCTGTTTTCCTCGGACTATATATCTCACTTTGCCTGTAAATTGTTTTAGATAGTTATTTCCCTTTATCTCAAGAGTGATTTTCTTTGCTGTATCCGATTTTCCATATCCACTTTTTCCTTTGGGAAAAATAGAAGAGATATTTTTAGGCATAAAACTATCAAAACTTATATAGCTATAATTATTCCCAACGTTCAATCTACAAGGGATATGAAGTTTTTTCATTATTGATTGTTTGGAAGCAGAATTAGTTATTTCTGCGGTTTTTATTTTCTTTAGTTTTTTCTTAGTCTTCGGTCTTATATGTATTTTTTTTCGAATTTTCGCGATATTATTTAATTGAATTTTGACTCTATTCTCATGCTCTTTTACTTTTTTTCTAAAAGCAGTCTCTCTTTTTTCAAGCATTAGAATTCTTTTTTCGATTTCTGCATTTTTTTGTTCACTTTTTTGAAGATTTGCTTCTCTTTTCTTTAATCTTATTTCTCTTTTTTCTAGTGTTTGATTTTTTTTATGAAAATTAAGAATTTCATTTTTACTAGTAAGATTCTGAGCCAGAGATTTTTTCTGTTTGCTATTTAACTTTTTCATCTCTTCTTTTATCGTTTTTCTTTTTTTTGCAATTTCTACAAGAGATTTCTCTTTTATTTTTTTAAAATTTTGTTTCTGTTTTTTCAGTTCCTGTTCTTTCTTTTTCAAAGCCGAAAGTTGAATTTTTAAGTTTTTTTCTCTTTTATCTAAATTTATTTTTTGTTCTTTCTCTTTTTTCATTCTTTTGATTTTTCTTTTCAGTTCTGTTTGTAAAGCGAGGAGTATTTTCTTTTTTTCTAGTTTATTGTTTGTCTCAATATCTTTTTGAGCTTTTAAAGCGAGGAGTATTTTCTTTCTTTCTAGTTTATTGTTTGTCTCAATATTTTTTTGAATTTTCAAGAAGTTCGTTTTTTGATTCTGTAATTCTTTTGTTTTTAGTTGTAATTTTAGTTTCTGTTTTTTCTCTTGTGTTCTTAGTTTAGTCTCATTCTTTCTATGAGTAGTCATTTGTTTTCTGAACTTTGCTTCGTTTTTAATTTGTTTTTCTTCTTTACGAGATAACAAAGCCGATTTTTTTTGTAAGTTTTTTTCTTTCTTAGAAAGTTCGCTCTCTTTTTTTGTGAGTGACACTTTAAGTTTCTTCAGGATTACTTTTTCTTTGATAATTTTTGCGAATAGAAGCTTTGTTTGATTTGACTGAGCGATTTTTAAAAAATCCTTTGGTTTTTTTGCCATTTGACTGACATTAGTATCCTCAATATTACATTTGCTGTGGTTAGTGAAAAATCCCTTTGCATAAGTGGCGTCTTCCTTGTTTATAAATTGCAAGATTATTTCTCCAGGCTGATTTCCACCTCTTTTGAAAATGAGTTTCTGATCTTTTTCAATATATCTGCCCTTAGATTTAAATGTTTTATTCCTTGTGTAGTCATCAGGGTGTTCAAAATAACGGGTCCAGAGAATTTGATTTTTTCCAATAACTTTGAATGGACCGCTATAAGATATTTCTCCAAAATCACATTCGACTAGGAATTTCCACTTGCTTCCATCAAGCACAATCGCCGGGATTGTTTTAATGGTCTCTGCTAATTTTATTGAAGATATGTTTTTACTTTTTGCAATAGAGGTAGAAGCAAACATTAAACTCGAAAGAATTAAGAGTAGGAGAATAAAAAATATAAACAATCTTTGTAGAAGAAAATTCATAAAGGCTCCTCCTGAAAATTGAGAACTAAGAAATAGTTATTTAAATTTTTTTATAGATATATAAAAAGTATATATGAGTTTCATGTTTATATCTAGAATTTATAGATTTGCTAAAGATTGACATCTAATTTTTTTCGTATCCAACTACTTAGAAAATCAACACAGTTAACTAGTAAGAAAATAGCAATGGTAAGAGTAGCAACTTTAGATTCCAGAAAAAGTGAAATAGCGATATGTACTTGTTGTCCCAATCCACCTGCTCCCACTAAGCCGAGTATCGTAGCGGTCCTTATATTGACTTCCCAGCGATATAAACAATATGCAATTAATTGAGGAAATGCTTGAGGAATTGCTGCATATAAAAAAGCTATACTTTTCTTTGACCCTGAAGCCCTAATAGATTCGATAGGTTGTAATTTTACGTTCTCTATAGTTTCAGAAAATAACTTGCCTAAAACTCCAGCATTATGAATTCCTATTGCTAGAACTCCTGCAAATGGACCTAGTCCAGTTGCAAAAACAAAAATAACCGCCCAAATAATTTCAGGAATTGTTCTGAAAAAATTTAAGATTGCTTTTGTTATAAATAAACTAAACGATTGCATTAAATTGTCTTTGTAGTAGGACTTTTCCCATTCTCCTCCAGTGTTTAGAACTTTGGTTGAAGTAGAAGTATAAAGGGTTAAAATCGCAATAAAAATAGAAATAACTGTTCCTGCAATGGATATTGCGAGAGTTTCAATAGCGGCAAAAAAAGTCAGGGATAAAAAAGATCTTTGTAAATCAATTGGCCAAAACTTTGAAATGTAAGTTTTTATATGGTCTATATTTTTCACATAGAAAAGGTCTAAAAGAGATCCATCACCAATTGAAAAACTCCAGAAAATAAAAATAGACGTAAGAATAAGCCAAAAATTTTTTTGTATGAGAGATGGTCTTGGGGGAATGATTTGAGGATTCATGAAATCTTTCTCCGAATATAACCACTTATGAGGTCTGTTAAAGAAACTAGAAGAAAAAGTTCGATAATCAATGTTGCAGATTTGCTATAGTCAAACATCCTCATAGAGATCTCGATTTCTTGCCCTATTCCTCCCGCACCTACAAATCCTAGTATTGCAGCTGCACGCATAGCACATTCCCATCGATACAAAATATAAGAAACTAAATTTTTTGTTGCAGATGGAAGGATTGAAAATAAAACAATTTTTGGTCTCGATACGCCAATTGATCTTAGGGCTTGAATGCCGTTCGATTCAGTGTTTTCTAAAATTTCGGAAAAAACTTTTCCTACAATTCCTGCATAGGCTATACCTATTGCCATAATTCCTGCTTCGGGTCCTAAACCTAATATACGAACAAATAATAGAGCCCAAATAAGTTCAGGAATCGATCTCATAAGATTTAAAATTGTTCTTGATACGATGTAGGGAAAGTAATGAAGCGTTTTTATCCAATACTTTATTCTTGGATCTCCCTCAGTTAATGGTCCAGGAAGAAAAAAATTTCTAGATGCAAAAAAAGCCATAGGAAATCCTATGATTACCGCGATTATTACTCCTGCTGTAGCAAGCTGAATTGTTAGTAGGATAGGCTTGAATGTTGAAAAAATAAAATTAAAAGAGAGTTCAGGTGATAAGAAGCCTTTAAGAAATTCTCCCATAGAACTTAGAGAATTTATTGAAAAAAGCAGAAAAGGATTTGAATTCGTAAAAACAAAACTTGCTAAGATTATAGTAGCAAGAACGATTATCCAAAAAAAAATTATCACAGAAGATTTCGGTCTTTGCGGTAAAGAATTCATTTCAAACAAATGCTTTCTATATATTTTTAAGTTTATTTAAAGATTCGTATTGAAATTCTTTGTCTCCTTCGTAAAGTTTCTGTAGAATTTCTTTAGTGATTTCTTTAGGATTTAGATCGAATTGTATTTTTCCGTTTCTAATACCTATTATTCTTGGAAAAAATTTTAAAGCTAAAGCTATATCGTGAATATTTACTACCAAAGTAGTTTTATTTTCTTCACTCAATTTTCTTAATAGGATAAGGATAGAATCTGCACGAGAAGGATCTACGCTTGCTACTGGTTCATCAGCTAAAATATGGCTTGGATTCTGTATAAGTGTTCTTGCAATAGCAACTCTCTGTTGCTCTCCCCCACTTAGTTTTGAAGTTTTTTCCCATAGGCACTCTAAAATACCTACTTTTTCAGCAACTTTTGCAGCTAACGAAATATCAATTGGATAAATGAGAGAAAGAAAGGATTTGAAAAATGACCAGGTTGGGAGTTTGCCTGAAAGGATATTATGTATGACTCGAATTGAAGGAACAATATCAAATTGTTGGTATATACTCCCAGTTTTTGTTCGTAGTTTACGTAGAGAAGATGCATTAAGATTTGATGGGTTTTGACCTTCTAAAATTATTTCTCCTTCGGTTGGTCGAAGTGTTAAATTAAGTAGGCGCATTAAAGTTGTTTTCCCAGCGCCACTTGGTCCTATAATTGCAAGAAATTCGCCGGATTGAATTTTGAAACTTACGCCTGAAAGCGCAGTATTCCAATCTCCGTTTGAACGTTTAAATTTCTTGGAAACATTTCTTAATTCAAAAGCCGGATTCATAAGATATCCTTAATAAAAAACATAATTATTTGAGAAGACCGGCCTCCCTTGCTGCGGTGCGAATAGCATCAAAATCGCTTACAAATGCTATGATATATTTTTCTGCTCTTTGTAGGTCAAGAATTTCTTTATGCTCTGGATTATTACGATTTAGTTTTAGAAAAGCAGATGTGATTTTACTTAATACATCTCTTCCTAACCCTTTTCGAGCTGTCCAGTTATAGTCTACATAAGGGGGAGTAGTATAAAAAACTTTTACTTTTTTAGGGTCAACTTTACGTGATTTTACTAGTTTTTCCCATACAGCCTCGTTCAAAGCACCAGCGTCAACTTTGCCTGCTTCAACCCATTTAGCGGTAGCATCATGTGCCCCGCTAAAACTAAATTTATGAAAATCAATTTCTGGTTTTAGACCCGCTTTTTTTAAAAAGAATCTTGGCATAAGGTGACCTGAAGTGCTGCTTACACTTCCAAAAGCAAATGTTTTTTGTTTTAAATCTCTCAATCCCTGAATTTTTGAATTGATATTTTTAATAAATTTACTTTTAAATTGGAGATCACGTTTCCGCATTACTAAAGGGATAGCTTTACCTTGTGTTCTTATCCTGGCTTGAACATGTGTGAATCCCCCATACCATACTAGATCTACTTTTCCTGATGATAGTGCTTCCACAGTTGCAGCATAGTTTGTTAAAGGTGTGAACTTCACGTCGAGTCCAATTTCTTTCGACAAATATCTTGTTAGAGGTTTGAACTTTCTTATCAG
Source organism: uncultured Nitrospinaceae bacterium (assembly GCA_964558115.1). Lineage (GTDB taxonomy): Bacteria > UBA8248 > UBA8248 > UBA8248 > UBA8248 > UBA3496. The sequence continues at coordinate 38,411 of CAZLCI010000013.1, forward strand.
TTCAGTTGGCGATTCATCCGGAATAGTAGAAATACGTAGAATATTTTCTGCAGCGTTGGAATTTCCAAAAGTAAAAAGGATTAAAATAATACATATAAATGTTGATTTCATAGTAAATACCTTTAGTAAAAGAATAGATTAAAATTTGTAAATAACTTTTATGAACAAGCAAATCAAAAAATTATTTACAAATAAAGAAACGAACTCAGACAGTCCAGTTGAGGAGGGTTAACGTCAGGTAAAACCAATAGAAAATTTATAATAAGAAATGAACATGAATATAAAGTCTTTTAAAATAATTAGATCCGTAAAAAGGAGAAGATATCATTTTTTTGACTTTAATCAAAATTGTACTAATTTTTTTATCGAGAAATTAGATTGATTTGGAAATATAAAAATTAAACTGCGGAACAGAGGAAATTCTTGAATTCATACATACACATAGGGGAGGATCCCATAATAAAACTCGGCATTGAAATTCTTACTTGAGAAAAACAAGGAAGGATTCCCCCGCCCCGCAGTTAAACTGTAACTTTCAATAAAATATTGGGCGGGTTAACTTCAATAAATCGGGCGAATTGTAAGGGGTGTAAAAAGAATTAACTACAACTAGTTATATTACAATATATCTAGTTTATGTCAAGAAATTTGTAATTAGAAAATCTTTATTTAAACTATTTGTTACTATTTGATTCTGTGGTTACAGGTTCAGAGGCTTTTCTATTGCCTGAAATAAAGTCCTGAATCATTTGTAAAGATTTGGTGTCTGTCATTTGTACTGGTGGATGTTTCATGAAAAATGCACTTACAGCAAAAAGTGGACCGGATTCTTTCCTGTCTCGAGCAATTTTGGCTAACCGTATTGCGTCTATAACTACTCCACCAGAATTTGGGGAATCCTCAACTGAAAGTCTTGCTTCTAATTCGAGTGGAATCCCGCCAAATCCTTCTCCTTCAATTCTTAGAAAACAAATCTTATTATCTTTTTGCCAAGGAACATAATCGCTGGGACCGATGTGAATATTTTCTTCTTCTAAAGGAATGTTTAATTCACCTTGAACGGCCGATGTTTTTGATATTTTTTTTGATTTCAAACGTGAACGTTCTAACATATTTAGGAAATCCGTATTTCCTCCAGTATTTAATTGATATGTTCTTTTTACCTTAATGCCTCTGTCGGAACAAAGTTTAGCAATCGTTCTATGAAGAATAGTTGCGCCTAATTGAGCTTTGATATCGTCTCCAACAACGGGAATTCCTGCTCTAGCGAATCTTTTAGCAAACTCTGGATCTGATACAATGAATACTGGCATACAATTAATGAAAGAAACGCCTGATTCAAGAGCAGATTCTGCATAGAAATTTGCCGCTTTTTCTGAACCAACAGGCATAAAATTCAACAAAATTTCTACACCGTTTTTTTTCAGATCTTTTCCAATATCTACAGCGTCAAGTTCAGCGGGAACAAATGTTCTATCTGGATGATAATCAGACATATGATCCGCTACTCCATCTAATATCGGTCCCATTTTAACGTCAACACCATAATCTGGAAGGTCTTCCCAGATTGTTTTTGTACAGTTAGGTTGAGCAAAAACTGCCTCTTGCAAAGGTCTGCCGACTTTCCTTACATCTATATCATATGCAGAAACTATTTCTATATTCTCTGGACCATAATCGATAATATTCCTATTCATAAGACCTATGTCTTCTTGAGGATTATTTTTATAAAATTCGAGACCTTGAATTAGCGAACTAGCACAATTTCCAACTCCGGCTATTGCAACACGAATAGTTTCACTCAAATTTAGAAACCTCCGGTTTATCTCTATTGAAAATAGACGATGAGATTAATAAAGTTTGTATTTCATGACCATTTATTAGCAAGATGGAACCCTATATCAATTAAAATTGGATACTGCCAAAGGGATAAAACAGAAAACACGGCAAAAATGAAATTAAATTAACGTTAAGTGGTTGTCAACCTTATTCTTAAAATTTAGCTTAACAAGTTGAAAAAAAAACTATTTAATAAATTTTATGATTTTATTGTCATAAATTATGATAAATTCAAATAAATTTATGTGTTGTTAATTTTTTCGCGGAGAATAAACTATGAAGATAGCTCTATATTCTGATATACACGCACAATTAGCACCTTTAGACATTGTTTTGGAGGAGATAGATAAACTGAATGTGCATTGGGAAATAGTGATTGGGGATCATGTGATGGGTGGACCTGAACCTTCTGAAGTTGTTGAACGTCTTAGTTCTAGGAAAAATTGTTTGCCCATTTTAGGAAATTTTGATCGTTGGGTGATAGACAAAGTAGACGAACAAGATAATCCTTTTCCCCAAAGAAATGAAGGCTCTAGGATGACTAGAGAGCGTCTTTCCGAAGGTCAGATTAATTGGCTCAGAGGATTGCCAAAAGAGTTGAAAATTTCTCCTGAACCTGGGCATGAAATGCATGTTTTTCATGGTTCTCCAGGGAATGATGAGGGAGCTTTGCCTTTAAGACTGTCAGATGAAGAGATTTTAAAACGTCTCGCAGGTTCCACTTCAGAACTTTTGGCTTTTGGGCAAGTTCATGGTCCTTATGTAAGAGAGGTAGGACAACAGACACTTGTATGTGCCGCTTCTGCTGCAGTAAATTGGGATGGAGACAATAGACCTGCATATGTTATCCTCGAATATACCGGAAAGGGAAATTGGGAAGTTGAAATTAATAGAGTTGAATATGATTTTGAGTCACAGGCGAAGTTAAATGAAGAAAGCTGGGTTCCTGATGGGGCAAATCAAGCTAAAACAATTAGAACCGGAGAGTTTTGGAATCCGGCTCATATGCCTCATTAGTTGTCATGCCTGTTTATATCTCTGGAAAAAGACCTGAAAAATGGGAGAAGCAGGTCAAAGATTTTGTACAAAAAAGGTATGGGGACTTGAGTTCATCAAACGGTTTTCCTCCAGGT
>CAZLCI010000014.1:0-39363 GCA_964558115.1 uncultured Nitrospinaceae bacterium
CATACAGTTTACGTTTCTGGACAGGAATTTATACTTCATTTGATACCAACCGGGATTTTGAATCCAGACGTGCTTTGTATTATTGGGTCTGGCGCAGTAATTGATCCTTTGGCGCTTATTAGCGAAATGAAAAGTCTCAAGGAACTAGGCCTGAGGATTGATGAAAATTTATTAATAGGTAAAAGAGCACATTTGATTCTTCCTTACCATAAAGTTATGGATTCCCATATGGAGGAGCTATTGGGAGTAAACCGAATAGGGACTACAGGTAGGGGAATTGGTCCTGCATATTCTGATAAAGCTGCAAGACTCGGTGTTAGGGTAGCAGATTTATTTGAAGAACAGATTTTGCAAGACAGGATCAAAGTTAGCATTAACCTCAAAAAGAAATTGCTTTCAGAGATTTCTTTAACTGAAGAAGAGCAGAAAGCCTTTGATGAATCTTATATTTTATCCATCTGTGAAGAAGTAAGGGAAGTGCTTAAAAATCATATTTGTAATACAGATATTGAAATTTATAATTCTTTAGACGCAAAGAAAAACATTCTTCTTGAAGGTGCACAAGGAATCCTTCTAGATGTAGATATGGGGACATATCCTTATGTTACATCAAGCAATACGGGTTTAGGAGGAGCTTTAAATGGATTAGGGATACCTTATTCTAAGATAGATAAAGTTTTAGGAGTTGTCAAAGCTTATTGTACTAGGGTAGGACAGGGACCTTTTCCATCGGAAATGGAAGATGCAGAAGGAGATCTTCTCCGAACAGAGGGAGGAGAATTTGGTGCGACAACGGGTCGGCCAAGGAGATGCGGATGGCTGGATGCTGTGGCTGCACGGCACTGTATACAAGTGTGTGGTATAGATACAATTGCACTGACTAAACTTGATGTTCTCGATAATCAGGAAACTATTCGCATTTGTGTAGGATATGAAGTAGATGGAGAAAAATTAACTTCTTTCCCCGCAGAAACAGGAATACTCGAAAAGTGTAAGCCTATTTTTGAAGACTTTCCGGGTTGGAAGGTAAAAACAGCAGGTATGAATGTTAAAGAGGATCTTCCCGAATTAGCTTTGTCTTATATTCGGAATGTTGAGAAGATTTTAGGAGTTTCTGTTTCTTTGATTTCAACAGGTCCTGAAAGAAATGATACCATCACCATTGAAGAACCTTTTATAACCGAATAGTTTTTTTAATTTTGAGGCTTGCATGTCCGTGGATTCATTGAATATAGGACTTGCTTTTTGGGCTGGGTTCTTAAGTTTTATCTCCCCATGCGTTCTTCCACTATTCCCTAGTTACTTGTCCTATCTAACAGGATTGACTTACGAAGAAATAACCGACCAAAGTAAGAGTATTTCAGTACGTAGGGTTATATTTGTAAATTCAATATTTTTTGTTTTTGGATTCTCTGTTTTTTTTGTCAGTATTGGTCTCAGCTTTTCTTTTTTAGGTAAATTCTTTAGTGCTTCTCAAGATATTTTGCGTGTATTTGGTGGGGTCTTGATTTTTGCTTTTGGTCTTTATGTTCTAGATAGAGCAATTTCATTCCGGTTTCAGAAAACTTTTGAAAATATAAAATCTTCGTTGCAATATATTTTTTGTGGGGGATTCCTCCTATTTTCGATTTTTTTATATTTGATTGGCTATAAAGACTTCATAGGATTTTTTGTGTCAATATTTCTCTATTTATTGATCTGTCTCTTTCCTTCTTTTTTAGGTAAAGAAGGTCTTATTGAGGTTAAAAATAAAAATGGAGGATATGCTGGTAGTTTTATTATAGGAATTACTTTTTCAGCTGGATGGACTCCGTGTATAGGTCCAATTTTAGGTAGTATACTTATTTTTTCTTCTGTTCAAGAAAATTATTTTCGAGCATTATTGCTTTTGATTTCTTATTGTCTAGGATTAGGTTCTACTTTTCTTGCTAGTGGACTCATATTGTCTTCTTTCCTTAAATTTTACGGATATTTTAGAACCTATTTAGTTTATATAGATTTTGTGAACAGTTGTTTGCTTATGTTTATAGGTTTTCTTTTGCTTTTTAATTATCTCACTGTAATTTCAAATTATATTGTTATTTGGACAGGGTTTGGTGGTATATAGATTTTTGTATTCAGTTCTTTCAATTTCTAAAGAAAGTAAACTTTAAGAAATTGATAAAATGTATCTTTTAGCAATTTCTTCTGGATTTTCAGCATTTCTGATTGGTCTCCCAACTACTATGAAATCTGCTCCATTTTCTATTGCGTTTTTTGGAGTATGAACCCTAGCATGGTCATTTTGAGATTCTGTATCTAAACGTACTCCTGGAGTAACTATTAACATGTCTTTTCCGAGTTCTCTTCTTAGTTGAGAAACTTCCATAGGAGATGCGACTACTCCATTTAAACCACATTTTTTTGCTAACAATCCCATTTTAAGTACTTGTTCTTCTGGAGATGATTGTATTCCAATTTTTTCTAAACTATCTTTGCCTAAACTTGTTAAGACAGTGACGGCTAAAATAGACGGAGGATTTTTAATTTTATCTCTTGCCCTAGCACATGCTTCAAGCATTTTTTCTCCTCCACTTGCATGAACAGTTAAAAGAGAAACGCCATGATTCGCAGCAGAAAAAATAGCTTTTTCAACAGTAGCAGGTATATCATGATATTTTAAATCTAAGAAAACAGAACCTCCTCTTTTGGTAACGATTTCAACTGCTCTTGGACCTTCCTTAGTGAAAAGTTCCATTCCAATTTTATACCATTGGATGTGTGTCTCAATTTTTTTGATTAGGTTTAAAGCTAAATCCATATTTTTGAAATCAAGAGCACATATGATTCTTTGTTTTGGTTCCATTTTATTCATCTATGTCCTGTTTTGTTTTTTTAGAGCGTTCTATCAATCTTCCAGCAATTATACTTATTTCAAACAAAATAATTAATGGCAGTGCAAGGAAAATTTGTGTTACTACATCTGGTGGTGTCAAAATTGCGGAGGCAGCAAAAGAACCTACGAAAACATAACCTCTGTTATTCGCTAATGAACTTACAGAAAGCACACCCATTTTTACTAAGAGGATGATTATCAATGGCACCTGAAAAACAAGACCGAAGATTAGTATCAATTTAAAAACAAAGGAGATATAAAAAGCTATAGAAATTTGTGGAGATAAAGTTTCAGATGCAAAACTCAATAAAAAATTCAATCCATATGGAAGAATGAAGAAGTAACAGAAAAAAGCGCCTATAATAAAACTGAAAGACGATATGATAATAAAAGATGCTAAATATTTCTTTTCCTTTTTGAAAAGACCCGGAGCGCAAAATTTCCATATATGGAAGAGAATTAAAGGTATGCTAAGAAATAAGCCAGAATAGAATGATATTTTAATATGTGATATGAATCCTTCGGTAGGAGATAAAAAGACGAGTTTTTCTTCTCCTATTGGATTTTGAATTAATTCTAATAATTCAGAAGAGAAATAATAAGATGCCAAAAAAAAGATTCCTACTGAAAAAACCAAGATTAAAAGTCTTCTTCTTAGTTCCGCTAGGTGATCTGTCAATGACATTGAACCTGATGTACTCAATCGTTTGAATTCCTATCTAAAAATATAAAATTATGAAGAGTCTAGATTTGATTATTCTTTTTTATCAGAATTAATAGTTTCCTCATTTTTTTTGTTTTTCTTTTGTGTCGGAATGTCAGAATCATCATATTCTTCATCTGTTTCTATATCGATAGAGTTTTCAAAGTCTGAAGTTGCTCTTTTGAAATCTCGCAAAGTTCTACCTATAGTACGTGCGAGATTAGGTAATTTTTTTGGCCCAATTACTAAAAGTGCAACAACTAATATAACAAGCAGTTCGGTCATTCCTATACTTCCAAACAAGTTACTCTCCTTCTGAAACTTTTTGTAATTGAAAAAAGTGAACTAATTTTTATCTTATATTGTTTGAATCTACTACTGAGATATAGAATACACTATAGTAAGTTATTTTTTGTTCTAACATGTTATTTTTTTTATTTTAAATAAACAGGTCGTATTAAGTCAATTTTCACTATTTTTGGATAAAATATAGAAGTTTTCTATGACTGTTAACTCTCATTCGCTTTCTGATAGCGAATTTTTCAAAGTAGCTTGTAAAGAAGTTCATTCTCACTTCAACCGAAATCATAATCTGGCAGGATTTGATTTTGAATCATTAATTCTACCCTTACTTTTTGAAAATCCTATTTTAAAAAAGAAAAATGAAGGTAACTGGATTGTTCCCGAAACTTTCTTACACTCTCGATTTAATCCTCCTTCAAGTTTTGTTGTTGTAGATATTGAAACTACGGGGGGGCGCCCTCCTCAACATAGGATTACTGAACTAGCAGCTCTGAAAGTTAAGAATGGAAAAATTGTGGAAGAGTTTTCCCAATTGGTAAATCCAGACAGGCTAATACCTAGAAATGTTGTTCAACTTACTGGAATTACAGACGAAATGGTTAGCAAACAACCAACTTTAGAAAAAGTTTTGCCGAAATTTCTTGAATTTGTCGGAGATTCTGTTTTTGTAGCTCATAATGCAGATTTTGATTATAGATTTATTCAATATTTCTCACTTGAATATCTTGGTGAAAATTATAATCCTGAAGTTCTTTGCACTTTTAAGTTAGCAAAGAGGATTCTTCCAAACTTCTCTAAGCATAATCTTGGAGAATTAAGTATGATTTTTGGCTACGAAACTTCAAATGTTGTTAGACATAGAGCATTAGATGACGCAAAAGCGACAGCATATATACTTATTAATCTTATTTCTTTTTGTCATTACGCAGGTTTAAGGACAAAACGAGATCTTCTGGTTTTCCAAGAACCCTTGGTAATAGATCCTCCAAAATTTGCAAAAGGAATTTTACTTTCTGCATCTAAGATTGAAGAAACTCCAAAGCTTAAGGGTATTTTTTTGCTAAAAGATGCCGCAGATAAAACAGTTTATTTAAATAAATCTGCAAATATCAAGGAGACTGTTCATGATATTTTCTATCCTAGAAAAAATGGGGCAAAGCGTTTTGTAAAAAAATTATCCTCTGTAACGAAAATAAAAACCATTCCAATTCTAAGTGAATTGACAATGAAGCTTGAAGTATTCCGTTTATCTAGCAAACTTAAAGTTTCAAATCCTTTGCCTATAGTTTCCGGTGGTGGTTTTTTAAAAATCAATATGCAGAAAGAAAAATTTCCTTTAGTTCAGGCATCTACACATTTTTCATATCGTGGAGATTATTTTTATGGTCCTTTTCGTAAGAAAAATCATTTGGATTCGCTACTTTCTTCGGTATATTCAGTCTTTCCTTTATCCATTTTTTCTGCGGATGCAGGAATCATAGAAGAGAAGGATAAAATAGTTCATATTCGAGAAGAATTGCTCCATCGACTGCGTATTGTTTTAGAGAAATCTTTAAACTCAGTTTCACATGAAGAGAATCTAACTTTTTTGCTTTCACTATGGGGGGACAAAATATCTGAATCTAAATTAAGAAAGAGGTATCAACGTTTACTTTTGTTGCTAAATAATTTGTCGGTAAATGGTCCTTCAGTAGAAAGAAAGAACATTTTGATAGTTGAACCTGGTCATAACAGAACCTCTTTTATTTGTTATCTGATTCATGAAGGTTTATTAGTTGATGAAATTATATTTAAAAGAGATGCCATTCCCTTTAATGAATTAGAAAAAAGAATCTGTGATATTTATGATTCTCAAGGTCGTATAAACAAGAATGTCTCAAAAAGAACTTTATTTGAGTCTTCAATAATTGCAGATTGGTTACGAAGAGAAACAATGGAAGGTTTTGTTATGCCTGTTTTATCAGACTTCGTAAAAGAAGAATTTATGCCAAAGTTTTTTACTTCTTTACAAGATCCTTTTTCGTTAGGAAAAAAGATTTCAACTCCATCTTAAAGTAGTACTAAATATACATATTTATTTTCTTGCATTCTCGACAATACATATGTTAGCTTGATTTTTCTCCTGAAATTCATTTTTATTTTAAGTCTTCTTTCCTTGTGGAGAATTCAATGAGGGGTGTCTCGATAATTGGTATTGGCATGACCCCTTTCGGTTCTAGTTCAGAATCAATTATTTCTTTGGCTAGAAATGCATGTGAACTCTCGCTTAAAGATGCAGGTATAGATCAATCACAAATTGACGCATTCTATTTAGGAAATTTTGCTGGAGAATCTTTTTCGGGACAAAATCATCTTGCTCCTTTAATATCTAATGTGATCGGTCTCAATTCGATCCCTTGTACAAGAGTTGAAGGGGCCTGTGCTTCTGGAGGGTTAGCACTTCGTCAGGGAGTTATGGCGATTAGATCTGGAGAAGCGGATATTGTTTTGGTTTGCGGTGTAGAAAAAATGACAATCGTAAACAACCAAACGGTTAATTCCATTCTTTCTTCTGCCGGAGATACTTTTCAGGAACATCCTTTAGAGATTTCTTTTCCCTCGTTATTTGCTTTTATCACACAACGTTACATGCATGAGAATAAAATTTCTCGAAAAGAACTTTCTTCGATTCCTGTAAAAAATCATTTAAATGGGAGTCTTAATGAGAAAGCACATATCAGAAAGAGAATTACGGAAAAAGAAGTTTTAAACGCTCGACAGATTTCAGGACCAATTGGTCTTCTAGATTGTTCTCCTGTGAGTGATGGTTCTGCTGCTATTATTTTATGTTGTTCAAAAATAGCATCCGATTTGAATTCTGAACCTATTTCGATTCTTGCTTCTACTCAATATTCGGATCTCGTTTCATCAATTGAAAAAGAATCTATTGTTAGTTTCGAAGCCACTAGGAAAGCTTCAAATTCTGCATTTGATATTTCTGGATTAGAAAGATCTGATATAGATGTAGTTGAACTTCATGACTGTTTTACCGTTGCAGAACCTATCGCTCTCGAAGATATGGGTTTTTTTAAGAAAGGAGAAGGTTGGAGAGGTGTTTTGGATGGCGTGACCTTTTTGGGAGGAAGTATGCCTGTAAACACGAGTGGAGGATTGAAATCAAAGGGCCACCCTGTAGGTGCAACCGGAATAGCTCAGATTTATGAATTAGTATTACAGCTCAGAAACAGAGCTGGTCAACGTCAGGTACCTGGAGCGAGATACGCTCTTTCTCAAAATATGGGTGGTATAGGAGCTACTAGTACAGTTCATATTCTTGGAAAGATGGAGTGAAAATTATGAGTTTACAGAATTCTATGGAAATATATGTTTGTTCAAGTTGCAAACGATTTCATCCTAAAAAAAATGTTCATTGTTATTATTGTAATTCATCGCTTATTTTGAAGGAAATTTCAAAAATTGGGATATTATATAGTTTTACTCAGGTTCCAAGGAAAATGATTGATAGAATAGAAGATCAATTGCTTGTTTTAGTTGAAATGGATGATAAATTTAAAATTTTAGGTGAACTTCAAAATAATTTTTATGATACAGTTTCAATTGGCATGAAAATGAAGATAGTATCTATAAATGATAGAAAAATAATTTTTGCTCTAGCTGACGAGGAGTAAACAGTTTGTCTTTGCATCAATTACGCTCAAATCTTATATATGTTGGTTGTACTGCAATTGAAAGAAGTCCTCTTGTAAATGAGCTAAATTCAAAAAAAATAAAATCTTTTCTAATAGAAAATCGTAAATTAGATTTAAATATGATTGCCGATTTTAATTTTGTTCTTTTTGGAGTGACAGATGAGGATCAAGCAAACTTAGTGAAAAAGATAGTTCTTTCAGGAAAGATAGTTGTAGTTATCTTATCTTCGCGTGATAAAAATCTAGCTAATCTTTTTATAAAGTCTGGTGCTCGTGCAATATTTGTGGATCCAGTACAAATAGAAGAAATTATTAATTTTGTAAAAATATATAAAAAAGAAATTGCTTCAAAACGTGAACTTCAATGGCTCAGATCCCAAGTTAGTGTTTCATATCAGTCTGATACTACCAACGGAGATAGTGCCCCTTCAAAAAAACTGAAGAATATCTTGGTAAAGGCAGGAAGAAAATTTAAATTAGTCTCTATCGAGGGTGAGAAGGGAGTGCATACTTTTTCTGTTGCTAAAGAACTCCATGTAAAATTTCCTGGAATGAAGCATCCATTCTGTGCTTGGTTTCCCAAAGAAATCTCAGAGGCAGAATTAGAAAAGAATTTGATGCGATTAGAGATGTATAAAGGAGAAGAAGGAAATATACTCCATCTTGGTGGGTCAATTTTCATAGATGATTTTTCTGTTCTATCTCATGAGAATCAAAACAGAGTAATTTCTGCAGTGGAGAGACTGGGAGTAAGTTCGGAGTTTCGTTTAATTATTTCTAAAATCATTGATCCTCAAAAATTAATACAGGAAAAATTCCCAAATTTGTCGGAAGTATCAATCCCAAACTATACTATTAAGATTCCTTCCTTAAGAGATAGAAGGAAAGATATCCCTTCTATTGTGGGTTCCATTTTAAAAGATTATGCCTGGCAGATGAAAGAAAAAGTTCGTTATTTAACACCTGGTGCTCTCAAATGGATTTGTTCGAAAAAATGGTGGGGAAATGATTCAGAATTAAAAATGCTTTTATGGAAAGCACTAACTTATTCCGATTCTGCTGTTCTTTCTCTTGAAAATCTTAAAGTTTCACAAGTGGACGAAAATGTAGAAGATATAGAAAGTTTTTTGAGAACAAAATTAGCAGCTGTTATTCCTGCTCTTAGCGATGAAGATGGGAGTGATTTTTATGAGCATACTATAAAAAGTGTTGAAAAACCTTTGATAGAACTAGTTCTAAAAGAAAGCGGTGGAAACAGGATTAAAGCGGCCCGACTCCTAGGAATGAACAGAAATACATTGAGCAAAAAACTACAACTTTTAGGTCTTTCAAATCAGGGTTCGAAAATCTCTTCAAAAAGAAAAAAGCGGAGTTAATTCTCTTGTTTCCCGATCCATTGTCTGTGATTATTCTCGCAGCCGGAAAAGGAAAGAGAATGCTTTCCGAAATTCCTAAGGTGCTTCATAACGTTCGTGGAATCCCTATGATTTTTTCAGTTATGAATAATGCTCTTAGATTAAATCCAGAAAAATTAATTATCGTACTAGGATACAAATCGTCTAAGGTTGAAAAAGCAATTTCGAATAGAGATAATTTCAAAAATTTAGATTTTGCCTATCAAAAAAAACAATTAGGAACAGGTCATGCTATCTCAGTTGCTTTACCGAATTTACAAGAAAAAGAGGGAGATGTGATTGTTTTAAGTGGTGATGTTCCTCTCCTAAGTTCAAAAACTTTAAAAAAGTTGTTACAAAGACATAGAAAGGGGAATTATTCTGCTACTATGTTAACAACCTTTTTACATGATCCAACCGGTTATGGAAGAGTTTTAAGGGATAAAGAGAGAAAAAATAGAATATTAGGTATAGTAGAACAAAAAGATGCTTTGCCAGAAGAATTACAAATTTCTGAGGTGAATACGGGTACTTATGTTTTTCGTATTGAATTTTTAAGAGAATATTTGCCTAAATTAAGAAAAAAGAATGCTCAAAGTGAGTATTATTTGACTGATGTTTTCAAAATGGCGATATCGGATAAAATGGATATTGGGTCTGTTTCAGCTGAAAATGCAAAAGAAGTTATGGGAGTAAATACTTTAGAAGATTTAAAAAAACTAGAAGTTTCTTAACGTTTGCATTAGTATCTTTTTTTGTTTTGTTTTTTGTTAATTAGAGGTTTGGTATGAAAGCATTAATATTATCTGCATTCGGTGGAGAAAATCTTTTTCCATTTACTTCTAGCAGACCTAAAGTAATGTTGCCTATTGCTAATACGAATTTTTTGGAATCTACATTAGTTAAAATTAAAGATATAGGTATTAAGGAAGTGATTATTGTCATAGGAAAATATGGTGAGCAAATTGTTGATCATTTTGGAACAGGAGAAAGTATAGGTCTAACCATACAATATGTTCGTCAAGATAAACCTACAGGAATAAGAGATGCTATTTTGATGACAAAAAACTTTTTTGATGATGAATTCTTTATGTTGGTTTATCCAGATTCTAGTAGTTCGGGTAATATTTACAGAAACGTTTTTGATATTTTTTCCTCTTCTGGGAAACCTGTTGCATCTATAACACATACAAATAGGGCGGAGGATTTTGGAACCGTTTTTCTCAATACTGACTTAAGTATAAAAAGAGTTGTAGAAAAACCTTCTAAGAAAGAAATTGCAAACTATGTGTTATCTGGTGCTTTCATATTACCAAAATCTTTTTTTAAACTTTTATCTGACATGGAAATGGATGAATCGCTAAATTCTTTGGTTTCTGATAGTGGTTTGATAAGTGCCATATGGGAGCAGGGATGGTTTGATCCACAGTGGCCCTGGGAACTTTTAAATGTAAATAAGATGTTGATGGACGATTGGAATGTAGCGAATGTTGACACTTCCGTTCAACTTCGTGGTTCTATTCAGTTTAGAGGACCCGTGATAATTGAGTCTAATGTAATAATAGAAGATGGCACCTCAATTTCTGGTCCCTGCTTTATAGGCAAGAATTCTTATATAGGCAATGGAGTTTTGATTCGTCCATATACTTCAATAGGTCCAAATTCCGTAATAGGTTTTGGAGTAGAACTTAAAAATTGTATTTTGATGGGAAGTTCAAGAGTAGGTCGACTTTCTTTTATCGGTGATAGTGTGGTTGGCGAAAAAACTGAGTTTGGTTCGGGTACGATGACCTTGAATCAATCTCAAGAAGAATCGGTTAAGGTTTTAATGCCTTCGGGTTTAGAAGATACAGGTTTAGAAAAATTAGGAGCCTTAATTGGAGATGGTTGTAAAATCGGAGCATCTAATACATTTGCACCAGGATCAATTTTGCCTACAGAGTCTACGATACCTCCTTTTATAACCTACCCGTCAGGGAGTAACTAATGTGTGGAATTGCGGGGATAGTTTCTTCATCTGATATCTCAAAAAGGTTGTTGCAATCAATAACTTCACTTGAGTATAGAGGGTATGATTCCTGTGGTATGGCTACACATTCAAAAGGTTGTATTGAAGTAAGAAAGAATATAGGAACTGTTGAGTCTGTAAATTCGAAAGAAAAGTTTTCGCAAATGTCAGGGTCTGTTGGCATAGCCCATACTAGATGGGCAACACACGGTGATGTATCTAAAAGAAATGCTCATCCGCATACTGATAGCAAGAATCATCTTGCACTTGTTCATAATGGTATAATTTCAAATTACAACGAACTTCGGGAAACACTTATGAAAGATGGGATATGCTTTCACTCCGATACCGATTCTGAAGTAATTGCTCATATGATTGCATCTATGCAAGAGAAAGAAGGATTAGATCTCGAAGCATCGTTCGTTAAAGTTTTATCTGAAATAGAAGGGTCTTTTGCGATAGCTGTTATTTCGATAAATGAACCAGGTGCTATTCTTTGTGCAAAGCAAGGTAGCCCGTTAAGTATCGGATTAGGTGAAGGAACTAATTTTGTCGGTTCTGATTTTAATGCATTTTTGCCTTTTACTCAGAGTTGTATAATTCTTGATGATGGAGAATACGCTTTAGTTAACGAAAGAGAGTGTGTAGTTAAAAAAACTAGTACTTGTAATCCAATAAACAAGAAAGTGACGGAAATACCTTGGGAGGCAACTATGTCTGATAGAGGGTCATTTTCTCATTACATGCTTAAAGAAATTTATGATCAACCCTCAACCATTAAAACTGCACTAGAAATTCCAAGAAAAGAACTCTTGAATTTTGCGAATTTTATCGATTCAAGTAGTGACTGTTTCATAGCAGGAGTTGGAACTACTTTTTATGTTGCTTCCCTGGGACAGTATTTTTTCAATGATTTGGCAGATTTTTTTATGCCTGCGATTAGTACTGATGAATTTGTTCATCTAGTTAAACCCGGACCCAAAAGTTCTTTGATTGTGATAAGTCAATCCGGAGAAACTTTTGATACTTTAAATGCGGTTGAATATGCTAAAAAAAATAATGTAAAAACTGCTGGTATTGTTAATGTCATTGGGTCAACTTTAGTAAGAACTGTTGATCATTGTATAATGCAGGGTGCAGGTCCAGAAGTTTCCGTAATTAGTACGAAAGCTGCTTTAAGTCAATCAGTAATCCTTTTTCTAATTTCTTTAGAATTATCACTATTAAAAAAGAAAATAGACGAGAAAAGAGTAAAAGAAATCAGAACTCAAGTTTTATGTATTGCAGACTTAATATCAGAAATCCTTGATGAAAGATCTGGTTTTTTCCATTCATTTACTCAAAAACATTTAGAGATGCGTAATTGGATCTTTGTAGGAAGAGGAATTTATTATCCTATAGCGTTAGAATGTGCATTAAAAATGAAAGAAGTAACTTATTTGCACGCTGAGGGTATGAGTGCAGGTTTTTTGAAACATGGAACAATTTCCCTAATTGATGAAAATGTAAATACGGTAGTTTTAATTCCTCCGAAAGAGCAGGAAGATCTGTATAACTTGACTTTAAACAGCGTTCAAGAGATTAGGGCAAGAGGAGGATTTGTATTAGGAATAAGATTTTTTGATAATAACTTTCCTAAAGATCTTTTAAGCGATGAAATAATTCTTCCATCTGTATCGACTTTTCAAGCACCTTTCCTTCATCTTTTATCTGGCCAACTATTGTCTTATTACATGGCAGTAGGATTAAAAAGAAACGTGGATCGTCCTCGTTCCTTAGCCAAATCTGTCACGGTAGCTTAATTTTTAAAATGCCAACTCTTAGATTACAAGGGACTGATGGAGTCAGAGGATTTGTTTTTAGGGAAGAGGATTCGTTAAATAATTTAAAAGGCCATCAAGAGTTATTTATTGAAAAGGGTTATTTGACGGAAAGATTTATAGAACATTATGTATTTGCCTGTTCTCGTTTTTTGATTGAAAAATCGTCTGAAAAATTAATTTCTCCCTCGGCCATTGTTTTTGCAATGGATCCCAGAGATAGAAATGGAATATTTTATAACGCAGCAATGAGAGGACTGCAGAAATCTAATGCACACATTCTTTCTCTGTCTATTGCTCCTACCCCTGTAGCAGTTACATATGCAAATGCTGTTGGTGCAGCTGGTGCAATAATTCTTACAGCTTCTCACAACTCTTACAAGCAAAATGGTGTGAAAGTCTTTATTTCGCCAGATTACCGAAAATTATTTCCACACGAAGAGGATATGTTAAATAAAATATTCTGGGATATTTCTTGGAACGAAATTGATTCAATGCCTTTACATTCAGATTTTTTTGATTCTTCATCTGAATCTAAAGAATTTTACAAGCAGCATATTCTAATTCGAACTAATTCTTGGTTAAAAGATTCTGATCTTGAAGACGTTTCTTTGATTATTGATAGTGCCTGTGGTTCTTGGAGCGGTCTTGCTATGGAAGTAACTAGTGAATTAAAACCTTTAGAATGTATCGAAGTGAATACCTTGAAAGAGGGTAACGTTAATGAAGGTGGAGGTGTGGTAGCTTTAGAGAATAAGGAAGAAATATTTTTAAAGGAAAAGAAAATAATTGATTCTCATGCCGGAGTTAAATCATTGTTTAAAGAAGGCAATAAAAGAAGAGAAGAATTAATACAAGGGAAAGGAATTGTTGTAGCAGGTATATTTGATGCTGATGGAGATAGATCGTATACCTTGATTTACAACCCATTTAATGATTCTTCTATTATTTTAAATGGAGACTCATGTATTGTTCTTCAAGCTAATTTTCTTTCAATGGCGGGAGAACTGGATAGTAAAAAGATTGCAGCATTAACAATAGAAAGCAATATGGGTACAGAAAAGTGTCTGTCTGAATTGGGATTTGAAGTAGTTGTAACTCCTGTTGGAGACAAATGGATTTTAGAAAAGCCAAGTGAATATGGTGATGATTTTTTGATTGGTGGTGAAGAGTCCGGGCATACAATTGTGAGAAGCGTTCTAACTGATTCTTCTGGTTTCGTTCGTCATGCCTATATTGGAGATGGCTATAAGAGTTTTATTAATACTGTTGCATCTCTTTTGGTAATCAAACGTACTAAAGGTATAGAGGGATTTTATGAATTTCTTAAACTTCCTTTTGAGAGAGACTATAAATCAACGTATAGTATTTTTTATGTGAACAAAGAAAATTTATTTCTGAGTTCTGAGGTACGGAAGTTTTTGTCTAATTCTCTTGAAGAATGTATTCTGGAACTATCTCCATCAGATTTTATCGTTGAATGGAAAAATTTCAAGAATTGCGAAGATATCCTTTATGTTAATATCCTAGATTCAAATAACAACATAAGAGCTACAATTTATATACGTAATTCAGGAACTGAAGATAAGACAAGTTTAGTTATGAAAGCTGATTTTCATATGCAGGATTTAATGAAAAAGATTTTTGATTCTATTTTCCCTTTGATCTTTTCATCCTTAAAGAATAAGGATAATAGTTTTTTTAAGATTGAGAAAATTTTTATGGAGATGGTTGAAAAAGGTATTTATTCTGAAGACATAATGGCTGAAAAGCTGGATGAATCCATCAAGGAAGTAATCGACTTGAAACAGATTTCTAAGAATGCAATAAGTGGAGGGTTAGTTGGATCAAAAGAGAACAAATTCTTTCTCACTGAATTAGGGGAATCTTTTTTGGAGAAATTTTATGTCTAACGTTCTTCCTGGAGACTATTTTGTTGATTTGAAACAATTTCCGAATAACGATGTTAATTTTGTATGGGAAATAATTGATTCATTGAATGAAAATTTAATTTCATTGATTCAGAAATCTGATTTTCCTGAAAGAGATAAGAAAGAAACTAAAGGTTTGCAAGTAAATGATTACGGAATAGTTAGTAATGAAACTTTTGTTTCGGTAAATTCTTTTAAGATTTCTTCTCTCAATATATTAATTGAGGAAGGGGTTGAAATTGAACCAGGGGTTCTTATTAAGGGTCCTTGTAAATTGTCAAAAGGTTGTAAAGTTCGACATGGCGCCTATCTTAGAGAATCTTGCTTGATTGGAGAAAAGTCTGTGGTTGGTCATGTTACAGAAGTAAAAAATAGCATCTTTTTGAAAGGTTCAGAAGCTGGTCACTTTGCATATGTGGGAGATAGCATTTTAGGAGCCTTTTCAAATTTAGGTGCTGGTGCAAAATTGGCTAATTTAGAATTTAGAACTCAAGAAGAAAAAGAAGGAAAATTTACTAAGACTGTAAAAATTCCTTCTGACGGAAAAGAATTTGATACTGGCTTGAGAAAGTTAGGGGCAATTATAGGAGATGGAGTCGAAGTCGGTTGTAATGTTGTTACTTCTCCTGGCACTCTAATTGGGCAAGGATGTTGGATTTCTCCTAATACGAATGTTAAAAAAGGTATTTATGCTGAACGTAAACTGATACGTTCTAAAAATAATAAGGCAGTGGAATCAGATATTAGACTGTAGAGTTTTATTTACTTTTTCAATTTAAAATCTTATGATTGCGCTGTATATATTTGTAGGTTTAAATTAATTTATAGGTGTAGGATGTCAATTTCCTTTGATGATGTAATTCATATATCTCGTCTGGCAAGACTTGATTTTAAAGAGAATGAATTTGAAGAGATTACGGAGCAGTTAGGTTCAATCTTGAATTATATTTCAAACTTAAATGAATTAGATACAACAGATACACCACCTACTTCTCATGTTCTTGATATTAAAAATGTATATAGAGAAGATATTGTTAATGAACCAAAAGTTGATAAGTTAGAAGAATTAGCTCCAGATTTTAAAAATAGTTGTTTCCTTGTACCAAAAGTTTTAGATTAGAAATTTTATTATGGCATATTCTGCATTATCTGAATTTGTTGAGAAACTTGAGCATGTAAATGATTTGAAACGCATTTCTGTGCCTGTTTCAGTTGAACTTGAAATTACAGAAATTGCGGATAGGAATGTCAAATCCTCTGGCCCTGCCTTACTTTTCGAAAAACCTGTAGATAAAGATGGAAATATTTTTGATGTTCCAGTTTTGATTAATGCTTATGCTTCTGATGAACGTATGAATATGGCGCTGGGTGTTGAAAGCTTAGATGATGTTGCAGATGAAATTGCAGATTTGTTAGAGATCAAACCACCTGAGGGACTAGTTGAAAAAGTAAAAATGTTGCCTAAATTAGCAAGGATTAGTTCCTTTGCTCCAAAGAACGTAGGAACTGCTCCGTGTCAGCAATTTGTTGAAACAGAGAATCCAGATTTATTTTCCATTCCTGCTTTGAAGTGTTGGCCAGATGATGGTGGTCGTTACATCACTTTTGGACATATTTATTCTAGAAATCCTGTTTCTAATAGGAGAAATGTGGGTCTTTATAGAGTACAGATTTTTGACTCTAAAACTGCAGGAATGCACATGCACTTACATCACGATGGAGCTCAGAACTTTCTAGCTAGTTCGAAAGAAGGCAAAAAAATGGAAATGGCAATTGCGCTAGGAGGAGATCCAGTTCTTGTTTATGCCGCAAGTGCTCCTTTGCCTCCAGGAATTGACGAGTTAAGTTTAGCTGGGTTTCTTAGGAGAAAAAGTGTAGAACTTGTTAAGTGTAAAACTGTAGATGTAGAAGTTCCTTCTAGTTCTGACATTGTAATTGAGGGTTATCTTAACCCAGGTGAATTGCGTGAAGAAGGACCTTTTGGTGATCACACAGGATGGTATTCATTAGAAGATGATTATCCAGTTTTTCATGTTACTGCAATTACCCGAAAGCTAAATCCGATTTATCCAACCACTATAGTTGGAAAACCCCCAATGGAAGATTATTGGTTAGGGAAAGCATCCGGTAGAATTTTTCTTCCACTAATGAAAATGCAATTGCCTGAGATAGTAGATGTGCACATGCCTTCAGAAGGGGTATTCCATAATATGGTTATAGTATCTATTAAAAAATCCTACCCATATCATGCGCGTAAGGTCATGGCAGCTTTATGGGGTATGGGACAAATGTCTTTATCGAAAATTCTGGTAATTGTGGACGATGACATTAATGTTCATGATACTAGTGAAGTTGCATGGAAAGTACTTGGAAGTATTGATCCAAGAAGAGATCTAATGTTTGTTGATGGTCCTGTGGATGCCTTAGAACATGCCTCAAGTATGCCACATATAGGGAGCAAAGTAGGAATAGATGGAACAAAAAAATGGAAAGAAGAAGGTTTCAATAGAAGATGGCCAGATGTGATTACTATGGATGAAGATATTATTTCTTTGGTTTCTCAAAGATGGAAAGAATATGGATTTTAAGAATTTTGAGGAGTTATTTTCTTGAATCTAAAGAAATATCTAGAGATGGTTAAATTTGAACATACCATTTTTGGATTGCCTTTTGTATTACTTGGTGCTGTTCTTGCAGCAGATGGTATTCCTGATTTAAGTGTTTTATTTTGGATGATAATGGCTGTTGTGGGTGCAAGGAACTTTGCCATGGTTCTGAATCGATTTGCTGACCGAAAAATAGATTTTAAAAATCCAAGAACTGAAGGTCGATCTATATTTCTTCCTCTCTTGAATTCTTTTTATGTTTGGCCTGTTATGCTTTTTTTTTCGTTTTTATTTTTTTTTTCTTCTTGGATGTTAAATAATCTTTCGTTCTATCTTTCTTTTCTAGTTTTTTTTGTAATTGTAATTTATAGCTATTCAAAACGCTTTACTTCATTCACACATCTTTTTCTTGGTTTTGTCCTAGGTAGTGCTCCTGCAGGTTCTTGGATTGCAGTTCGAGGTGAACTAGAACTTGCGCCTTTTTTTCTTTTTTTAGCCGTCTTATTGTGGGTTGCTGGTTTTGATCTTATTTACTCATGTGTAGATGAAGAATTTGACAAAAAAGAGGGCCTATTCTCGATTCCTGTTTTTGTAGGAACAAAAAAATCTCTCTTAATTTCCATTTTAATGCATATTCTATCAGTCGTTTTTTTTATTATTACTGGCACGATTTTAGGAATGGAGATTCTGTATTGGATTGGATTAGGAGTCGCATCTTTTTTGTTAGTCTGGGAACATTATATTGTAAAACCAGATGATTTGACTAAAGTAAATATTTCTTTTTTTAACCTTAACGCACTAGTTTCTGTATTTATATCTTTAGGTGGAATATCAGATGTTTTTTTACGTTTCTGAGAGGATTATTTTTGTCATCTGTAATTGAGCGAAAAAAAGTAAAAGAGATGTTTTCAAACATCGCCTCTACATATGATTTCCTTAATCACTCTCTTAGCTTTGGTTTAGATTTCTACTGGAGAAAGAGAGCAGTTAGTTTCTTGTGTGAGAATTCTATTTCTTCGCCTATTTTTTTAGATATAGCGACAGGAACTGGAGATGTCATTTTGGAAATCTTTAAACAATCAAAATCAAAAAAAAACAAGTCAAAAACTAGAGTTTTTGGTTTAGATTTTGCATTTCCAATGTTAGGTATTGGAAAATCTAAAATTGCCAAGCAGTTGTTAGATTGTAATTTTATTCAAGGTGATGCGCTTTCTCTTCCATTTAAGAATGGATCTTTCGATGGAATTATTATCTCTTTTGGTTATAGAAATTTTGAGTCTCGTGAGGGAGGACTAGCAGAAATGTCTAGAGTTATAAGGCCTGGTGGAAAGATTGTTATTCTAGAGTTTGGTAATCCCGTAGGCATTTGGGGTGTAGCGTTTAAATTTTATTTTAAATGTATACTTCCAATTTTAGGAAGACTATTTTCTGGTCATCGTGATGCGTATAGTTATTTACCAGCCACAGTTTCTGAATTTCCTTCGCCTGATGAAACAAAGAAACTTATGGAGGAATATAATTTTAAAGACGTGAACATACACTCATTGACAGGTGGGGTTGTAAATATTTTTGTTGGTACAGGTACTTAATTTCATTTCTGGTTAATTTTTACTCAGTATAAAGACACTCGATACTGAACCTGGCCCTCCTAATGTGTGACCAAGGGCCTTTTTCGCATTTTTAACTTGCCTATCACCACAACGACCAAGAAGTTGATTAGATAAATCACCTAAAACGCGAGCACCCGTTGCTCCTATTGGATGACCACAACTTTTTAATCCACCAGATGTGTTGACGGGTAATTGTCCTCCTAGTTTACTTGATCCACTCTTTACAAATTCGGGACCTTCCCCTTTTTTGACAAATCCTAAATCTTCATAATTTAAAATTTCAGTTATAGTGAAACAGTCATGTACTTCTGCCACGTCTATTTCTTCTAAGGGATTTTCAATTCCAGCTTGTTCATACGCTTGTTTCGATGCATGTTGTGTAGCTTCAAATCCCGTGAATTTAAATTTTGGATTAAAGGCTGTAGTAATGTATCCCGTTGCGCAAGAAAGACCCATTCCATCTATAATGATATAGTCTTTTTTGTTAAATCTTTTTTCAGCTAGTTCTGCTTTACATAAAATTAAAGCAGCCGCACCATCAGTTGTAGGACAGCAGTCATATAATCCTAGAGGTTCAGTTACTGGGGGAGCTTTTAAGACTTGTTCCTTTGTTATTTCTTTTCTGAAGTGGGCTCTAGGGTTTAATGAACCATGATAGTGATTTTTAACTGCAACTTCCGCAAGGTCTTCTTTTGTAGCACCATACTCTTCGAAATATCTCGTTGCCAAAATAGCAAAACTTCCTGGAGCAGTTCGGCCTTTGGAATACATAGGATGTAATTTCTCAATATGTTGAGCTACCAAACTACCTCTAGGAGGAACTTCTCTCATTTTTTCTGCACCCACCGCAAGTACAACATCGTGCATACCAGATGCAACTGCCATTGCTGCCATTCTGACTGCTTCCATTCCAGTAGTACAATAATTTGATACTCTAGAAACAGGTTTAGGATAGAGATTTAAAGCTTCAGCAAGAGAGGGTCCTCCGGTTCCATCAAATCCCCAACCGAGTGGCAAATATGTACCGAGCCAGGCCGCTTCAATATCCTCCGAATTTATACCAGAGTCTTCATATGCTTCAAAAGTTGCATCAACCACAAGGTCATTGTAGCTTTTGTTAAAAAGTTCTCCGAATTTTGTTATTCCTACTCCAATAATGGCGACCTTCCCTGAGATACTTTCTGACATTTTTGAACTCCCATTTATTGGCTATTTAAGATTTATAGCGGTCTGAATTTCCAAAAGTAGTTATAAAACCCATCTCCCTTATGTAACATTCGAAAAGTTAATTCAACTTCCATACCTATTTTAACACTTTCTTTTTTACATTCTGTAAGTTGTGCATAGAATCTACCTCCACCTTCCATATCAGCAGTTGCCATAGTTATATAACCATCGGGCGATGGAGGGAGATAATCGTGAACAAATGTAAAGATTTTTCCTCGTCTTGGCAATTTAACCTCATTCCATTTGTCACGAGTGCCGCAACCGTTGCAAACTTGTTGTCTAGGATATTGAATTTCTGAACAAACTTTACACTTGCCAGCCAATAGTCTCATATTTGCACGATTTTCTTTCCATAAAATGCTAGGAGATGTGAAGGGTTTAATTTCATCTTCAAATGTAACTCCGAAATTATTTAAAACTTTTCCATAATTCTCTAATGGAATTTGTTTTTGAAGGGCTTTTTCTAAATCATTTTCGAAGGCAAAATTTAAAATATGTTCAGTTGCACGGAGTAAAATTGCATCCCCTCCACTTCCATGTCCTGTTACGATAATATACTCTCCTGGTTTGGCTTTTTTTAAGGTTTCTATCAACGAAATAAAGGGCATCACAGTTCCCGCATCGCCAATTCTTTCAACTGTTGGTGATTGAAGATAAGAAGATTCAGGAAAGCCAAGTTTTTTATTGATTGCTCTACTTGTTCTTAAGTCTGGGGAATAAAATACAACATGAGCAATATCTTCAGGCGTAGCTCCTGTTTTTTTTAGAAGTCCTTCTACAGTAGAAACTGTTTGACGGATATAACCGTAATCTTGAATAAATTTTGCGTCTCCAGATGATATGCTTGTTTCTCCAGGTAGTCTCCATCGGTCAACGAAATCCTCTGACCAAGAATAGAAATTTTCAATTTCTGCAATTACTTTTTCACCCTCACCAATAAAAAGTGTGGCAGAGCAATCACATAAAGACAATTCATCAGGACTTCCTGGGAATGATGGTCTTGATTCTGATGCGACTACAGCAGCAGATTTGATAGTGCCTGCTTTAATAGATTCTGTTGCACTTTTGAGAGCTGTAGTGGAAGAACGTAATGAACCTGAAAACTCAGCAGTGAAAATATCACTTTTCAGATCAGTAGCTTCTGCAACTATAGATGCATTTGATTTTTCCGTATAAGGAAAACTTGTTGAGGCATAATAAAGAGCATCTACGTCTATTTCCCCCCAAGTAGAGTCTCTTAAAATTGATTCTACAGCCATAGTATTAGTATCTTCATCAAAGGACATTATTGGTCTAGATGCTCTCTTATTTCCTCTTCCCCAAACAGAAGAAATTAACTCTCCGTTTAGTCGATATGGGGGTACATAAATTTTAAAATCTGTTATGCCGGCCATGGAAACTCCAATTATTTTTTTACAGTATCTAATTAACTGATTTTATTAAAAAGGTTTTCATTTAATTAAATTGAAAATTATAATATCACCATTCTATGTCTAATCAGAAATTATTAATATTCGTGATTTAAAAAACTTTTTTCTATAGAACAGAATATTTTTCTTCTTAGAAGTAGTACACTTATTTAATTCTTAAAAGAGAATTGGAGTAAGTTTAAAATGAAACTTCATATTGAATTTTGTGAAAGATGAAATTATAGACCTCAATTTGAGCAGTTAGCTCAGTCTCTTGAAAATAAATTTCCATTTATAGAAATCGTAGGCAATAAAGATGGAGAATTTCGTGTAGGTTCTTTTGAAATAACAATTGGTGAAAAAATAATTTTTTCAAAATTAGAAGAAAATCGATTTCCTGAAGACGAAGAAATTATTAGTTTGTTGAAAAATATTTCATAAGACTTTTCCTTTTGGAGTTTTTTTGTCATTTAGACTCTTTCATGTAGATGCTTTTACACAATTCCCATTTTCTGGGAATCCTGCATCTGTTTGTGTTTTACCAAGTCCTGCAGATGAAACATGGATGCAAAGAGTTGCATCTGAAATAAATTTGTCCGAGACAGCTTTTATATGCAAAAAAGATAGTGGGTCCTATTTTTTGCGTTGGTTTGCTCCTAAAGGCGAAGTTGATCTATGTGGACATGCAACACTTGCGAGTGCACATGTATTATGGAATGAAGGCTTACATCCATATGAACAAAAGATTCGATTTGTAACAAACAGTGGTATGATAAGTTGTGAAGTAAGTGAAAACTGGATACAGATGAAGTTTCCGGTAATAGAATTTGAAGAAGAGGATCTCCCAAAAGGAATAGTTGACTCAATAGGAATAGTTCCGAAATTTTGTGCTAAGACATCATTAAATGATTTTCTGCTGGAGGTAGAATCTGAGGATGTTCTTAAAGATTTAAATCCTAATTTTCAAAAACTTCAAGAATTAGAATGTCGGGGTTTGATTGTGACGGCATCATCTGGGGATAATGATTTTGATTTTTTGTCCCGATTTTTTGCTCCATCTATTGGAATAGATGAAGATCCGGTGACTGGTTCCTCTCATTGTTCACTAGGAACTTTTTGGTCTGATAAACTTTCAAAAAAAATACTGATAGGAAAGCAAATTTCTGAAAGAGAAGGTATTATCAAGGTTTGCATTGAGCAAAATAATATTATTCTTTCTGGTCAAGCGGTGACTTTGATACGGTCTGAACTTTTTTAATTTTCATGTTAAGGAGATATAAATGAACTTTAATCCGCAGGATTATGCTGCGAGTCGACTAGATTTGATACCTTTTTCAGGTATAAGAAAAGTTTTCGATGCAGTGTCAGCACTAGAAGCACAAGGGAAAGATGTCGTTCATTGGCAGATTGGACGTCCAGATTTTGATACTCCAAATCATATAAAAGAAGCTGCTAAAACGTCACTCGATAGAGGAGATGTTCATTATGCGCCCAGTACAGGTATCCCAATTTTAAGAAAAGGAATAGCAGAGAGGACAGAAGTAGATACTGGAGTTTCAGTTGATCCTAATACTCAAGTGATAGTTATGGCAGGAGCAAATGAAGGGATTCTTGTTTCAATGTTGGCTTTAATTAATCCTGGAGATGAGGTCATTATTGCAGATCCAAATTGGCATCATTATAAATCATGCGTGTCAATTGCTGGTGGTGTTCCAATTGAAGTTGAAACAAAAGAAGAGCATGGATTTAATCTTCGTTCAGAAGATATACAAAATAAAATTAATTCAAATACAAAAATGATCTGTCTTACCTCTCCTGGAAATCCGACTGGCTGTGTTATTCCTGAAGATGAACTCCAAAAAATAGCTTCGTTAGCTATCGAAAATGATTTAATCGTGATTTCTGATGAGATATATTCTCGTATTTATTTTGGAGAGGGGCCGGTTGCACCTAGTATTTTTTCACAGCCAGGGATGTCTGAAAGAACAGTCATTATTAATGGGTTTTCTAAATTCTTCAGTATGGATGGTTGGAGACTTGGATGGACGATTGCAAGTCCGGAGATGTCACGACATTTGCTTAAAATAAGACAATATACAACGGTTTGTGTGAATACTTTTATTCAGCATGGTGCTGCTGCTGCAATATCAGAGGATCAAGCACCAATGGAAGAAATGAAAGAAGCTTTTTCATTGCGAAGAAACATAATAATAGATGGGCTGAAATCAATTAAGGGGGTTTCATTGGCTTTGCCGACAGGAGCTTTTTATGCGTTTCCTAATGTGAAAGCCTTTGGTGCAAATTCTAGTGATGTTGCAGATTATCTTTTAAATGAGCATGCTATAGCGACAATAGATGGAGGAGTTTTTGGGAAAGCAGGTGAAGGCTACTTAAGGATTGCTTATTCTTGCTCAAGTGAAGAATGCGAAAAGGGAGTAGAAAGGTTAAAAACTGCTTTAGAAACTATTTAATATATTATCAAATAGGGAGAATAGACAAATTTCTCTTTTTAGTCTGCTCTCCCATAATCATCTTCTTTTCTTTGAATATCTTCTTCTTTCAGGGAAGAACCTCTCTGTATTTCTATAAAAATAAGGTCAATTGAGCCTAAATTAGAAATTCTATGCCATGCGTTTTGAGGTATATCTACACAAGTTCCGTTTTCTAAGAGAATTTTTTTTTCTTCTAATTGAAGTTCTCCATTACCACTTATAACGTACCAATGTTCACTTCTGTGAAAATGTTTCTGAAGACTTAATCTATGTTTTGGATTAACTACTATCTTTTTTACAATGAATCCATCTTCTTGATGTAAATTGACAAAAAATCCCCATGGTTTATTGAATTTGTCTTTTCCTGACATGACTTTCCAATCATCTATGGAATCTAACCTACGCTAAAAGTTAATATCTGACTTTTAGCGTAGTAAATGTTTGATTCTTATTTATTCATCTAAAATTGCAACTGCACGAATCCAAGATCCACTTGCACGTTCTACTTTGATTGGGAACATAGAGACTTGGAATCCGAATTCTGGTATTTGATCGAGATTTGCAAGTTTCTCTGCGTGAATATATTCCTTATCTCTTCCAAGATAATGGCTTCCGAAAAAATCTTTTGTATTACCTTCTAGTCTTAATTTGGCCATTTGATTCGTTGGAATATCGAAACCCCATGCATCTATTCCCATTACTTTGATTCCTTGATCTACTAGCCATGAAGTTGCGTCTGCGCTCATTCCAGGGTGAGACTGTTCAAAGTCAGGTGTATAGAGGTATTTAGTTGTATGATCAGTGCGGATTAAAACTATATCCATAGGTTTTAAGTCATATCCTTTTTCTGAAAGTGACTGCACTTTGTTTTTTACTTCATCAACCGTAATGTTATGGCCACGATCCGCATCGTGGAAATCGAGCACAACACCATCACCAAAGCACCATTCTAAAGGTACAAGATCAATAGTTTTTGATGGTTCTCCCTCACAAGTTGGTCCATAGTGATATGGAGAATCAAGGTGGGTTCCGCTGTGTGTACTAACTGCACTAATATTTTCTGTTGCACAGTGCATATGATCGGGAAAATAACTAGTATCAGGAAATTTATATGCTTTTGTTCTAGAGCGACCAAGTTCATGATGCGCAACATATTGAATGACAGCAGGGTTATTTTCCATTGGGGCATTTTGTAAGGGGATACTTAAATCAACAAATTTTCTACTCATTTTGTCTTGCTCCTAATTAATAATTTCTTAAGTTATAGTACGAAAATACACAAAAACGTATATTTGTTTTCTTAATGTTTAGGTTCTTAAGTTATTCTACAGAAAAAGAAATTTCATTCAAATTCTTTTCTATTTTTTTAATCCATCTGGAATTGCGGCTACATTACCTCTTTTATTTAAATTAGGAAATACTTCATTCCATGCAATTCTTGCAGCTTGAAGCATATATGGCATCCCACAATAAGTTGCCATTTGAATTATTACTTCAATGATTTCCTTTTTTGTTGCTCCACAATTCCATGCAGCAATAATATGTGTTTTTAATTGGGGATGGGCATTTGCCATTACGCACGCCGCGACAGCACAAAGTTCTCTGGTTTTCTGAGGCAAAATATTTCTATCGTATAGTCCTCCATAGCAAAAATCCATAAATAACTTCATGAATTCATCGTCAGCCCAAGTTGACATATCTTCTGCAATTTTTTCAGTAAATGCCTTATTCCATAGTTTAGTTCCTCGTTTCATAGCTTTTGAAGGTATACTTGCTTTTTTCCTTTTTGCCATAGTTTTTCCTTTTTTTTTATGATCCATTTTTAGTCTTGAAGTTAAAAGTAATTTGAGTTGTCAATTTTTTACACGCTGTAAGTATTATGTCAAATATTTAAGCTCAAAATCTATTTTTTCTCTTTTAATTTTAAAATTATACTGTTAATATTTAGCCATACCTAAATATTTTGTTAGGGTTGTGTAATATGATTTCATAGAGGATTGAAAAAATGGGTCTGAAGTTATGCTTGAAATTTTTCGTTTTTAAAATGATTTTTTGTGTAATCCTATTGTCTATATCAGGAAGTAATTTAATTGCGGCACCAAAATCTTATCCATTTAAAGTTACGACTACTGTTGGAATGGTTGGAGATATTGTAAAGAACATCGTTGGCAAAAAAGGAAAAATTAAAAATATTATTGGAGAAGGTGTTGATCCGCATATATATAGGGCAACTCGCAATGATGTTTTTGAACTTATAAGAGCTGATATAGTTTTTTACTCAGGTCTTATGCTTGAAGGAAAGATGGGAGATGCTCTAATCAGGGTTGCGATGAAGAAACCTGTATATGCGGTTACACAGCTTGTGAATGAAAAATTTCTCTTACAACCAGCTGAATTTGACGGACAGTATGATCCTCATCTATGGATGGATGTAAGTGCCTGGAAAATGGCAGTTAAGGCAGTAGTAAATAAATTAGGAGAGTTCGATCCTGCAAATAAAGTTTATTATTTAAAAAGGGGGAGCAAATACCTGTCTAATTTGGAAAAACTCCATAAGTATGGCTTGAAATCCATTGGTTCGATTCCCAAAGATAAGAGGGTATTGATTACTGCACATGACGCTTTCAATTATTTTGGGCGCGCTTATGACATTGAAGTTAAAGGAATACAAGGTCTCTCAACTGAGTCAGAAGCGGGATTGAAGGATATTAATAATATCGTAGATGTCATAGTGAAACGTGATATTAAGGCTGTTTTTGTTGAGACAAGCGTTTCATCTAAGAATGTAAAGGCTATTATAGAAGGTGCAAGTGCAAGAGGTAAAAAAGTAGTTATTGGAGGTGTTCTTTTTTCTGATGCAATGGGTAATACTGGGACATATGAAGGGACCTATATTGGTATGTTAGATCATAATATCACTGTTATCACAAGATCTTTAGGTGGAAAAGCACCTGTTCTGGGAATGAATGGAAAGCTTAGTAAATCTGTTCGATAGTTCTAATTTTTTTAAACTTTTCAAAAAAGGTAATTGGTAGAGATGTTCAAGTTAAAAAAAAATAATTCAGATCAGTTTTCTTTTCATATGGATGAGCATCCTTCGGATATTCCTATTGCAGTTCATGATCTTACTGTTTCATATAATAGGAAACCCGTTTTATGGGACGTAGATTTGAATATACCGAAAGGAAAACTAGTTGCTATAGTTGGACCTAACGGAGCAGGCAAAAGTACGCTTTTAAAATCTATTCTTCATCTTATTCCAATTGCGAGTGGTGCAGTAAAGATTTATGGAGGGACTTTTAAAAAAAATAAACACCTCATTGGATATGTCCCTCAACGAGAAAGTGTTGACTGGAACTTCCCTGTAAATGCTCTAGATACGGTGGTTATGGGTATGTACCGAAATATTGGATGGTGCCTTCCCGTGTTACGACGTCATAAAGAATTTGCAATGGAGTGCCTTAGAAGAGTAGGAATGGAAGATTTTTATAATCGACAAATTAGTCAACTCTCTGGTGGTCAACAACAACGGGTTTTTATAGCTCGTGCACTTGCTGAGAGGGCTGAAATTTTTTTAATGGATGAACCATTTGCAGGTGTAGATGCGAGAACTGAAAGAGCAATTGTAACGTTACTTAAAGAAATTAGCAGTTCTGGCAATACTGTTTTTGCTGTTCATCATGATTTAAATACAGTTCGTGAATATTTTGATCATGTTATTTTACTTAACTTGAGAATTATTGATTCTGGTTCGCCTGACGTTGTTCTAACAGAAGAAAATTTAAGGAGAACATACGGTGGACGTCTAACTTTATTAGATAAAGCTGCTACGGCTCTTTCTAATATAGATAGAGAATAATTGAAGAGGGTATAATGTGAAAAAGAAGTTTTATTTTTTATTCCTATTGTTTGTTATTCTTCTTATTCCTTCTTTGAATCCTTTCTTGTTTTCCGAACCTTCATCTCTGGTTTTAAAACATCAACATAATTTTGATTGGCCAAGTTCAGAAGATTTTCTTCGAATTATAAGCTTGAGAGATTATAATACGCGGATAGTTTTGCTTGGCACTATGTTTTTCGGTTTTGCTTCCGGAATGATTGGCGTTTTTGTGACTTTACGAAAACGTGCGTTAGTGGGTGATGCTGTTAGTCATGCCAGTCTTCCAGGAGTAGTTATCGCGTTTATATTTATGGTTTCAATTGGTGGGACTGGTAAGTTTTTACCTGGATTGTTGATGGGAGCACTTATCTCAAGCTTTATAGGTGTTGGAGTTATCTTACTAGTTAGAAATTACACTCGTTTAGACGAAGATGCGGCACTTGGAATAGTACTTAGTGTTTTTTTTGGTTTCGGAGTCGCACTTTTAGGAATTACTCAGAAAATGAAAGAGGGAAATTCTGCTGGTCTAGATTCGTTTATTTATGGAAAGACTGCGTCTATGTTAATTAGTGATGCTTGGTTAATTCTTGTAGCTGCTTTAGTAGTTTTAATTCTATCGGTTATGTTTTTTAAGGAATTTACAATTCTTTGTTTTGATGAAGAATATACGCTTGCACGTGGCTGGTCGGTTTTTACTCTTGATTTGATGATGATGTTTTTGACAGTAGGAGTTACTGTTATTGGTCTGCAAGCTGTTGGACTAATTTTAGTAGTGGCGTTACTTATAATTCCTCCTATTTCCGCACGATTCTGGACTTCAAATTTAAAAAAAATGTTTGTTATTTCATCGTTTCTTGGTGCAATAAGTGGAATTTTGGGAGCTGCAGTAAGTGCATTAGTTCCAAAATTGCCTGCTGGAGCTTTAATTGTACTAGTTTGCGGGATTCTTTTTCTTTTGAGTTTTCTGTTCGGTTCTGAATCTGGCATGTTCATTCAGTTATATAGAAATTTAAGATTCCAGTACCGTATTTTAATTCAAAATTTACTTCGTTCCATGTATGAAATTGTAAATTCAAGACAATCTTTTAAAGAGGACGATTTGAAAAATTTCATGATTGATTATGAAGAATTGTTTAATTTTAGAAGTTGGAAAAAGATATCATTAATGATTGCAGTTGAACTTTCAAAATTTAAAAAATTAATTATAAAAACCAAAAAAGGATTGATTTTCACGAAATCTGGATATTTGGAATCTGTAAGAATTTTTCGAAATCATCATTTGTGGGAATTATATCTTTTGAATTACGCAGGTGTAGGATTAGGTCATGTTGATCATTTTGTAGATGACATCGAACATATTATTGAAAGCAAAATATTAGAAGAATTAGAAGAAGAGCAAAGGAGTTAGGGAAGGGAATAAAAGTCTAACTTTTATGTTTGTTTTAATAGGAGTTGCTTGGGAGTTGAAAAGATGGAATGGACTTTTTTAGATTTTTGGATTGTCACTGCAGGCATACTTGCGTCCCTGTCATGTGCACTATTAGGAAATTTTCTTGTTTTAAAAAGAATGTCTATGATGGGGGATGCAATAAGTCATTCTGTTCTTCCAGGATTAGCAATCGCATTTTTCTTAACTTCTAGTAAAGCTAGTTTTACTATGTTTCTCGGGGCTGCAGTTTTAGGTGTAGTCACATCTATATTGACTCAGTGGATTCATAAACACGGTCATGTAGATCAAGGGGCCTCCATGGGTGTTGTTTTTACAATACTTTTTGCGATTGGCCTGGTTCTTATTGTACAAACTGCTGATTCAGTAGGTTTAGATCCTGGATGTGTACTATATGGTGCAGTCGAGTATATAGTATTAGATATGATTGCTTTCGTTGGTTTTGAAGTTCCTAGAGCGGTCGTGGTTTTGAGTTTTGTGTTTTTGTTAAATAGTTGTTTTGTACTTTTATTTTTTAAGGAATTAAGAATTACAACTTTTGATACTCAATATGCTACTTCATTGGGTTTTAATTCTGACTTCATGCATTATGCTTTAATGGGTCTAATAGCTCTTACTGTAGTAGCCGCTTTCGAGAGTGTTGGAAGTATAATCGTAATAGCAATGCTTATAGTTCCTGCAGCTACCGCCTACCTATTAACGGATAGACTTTCTTTAATGATTTTTCTTAGTATGTTTTTTGGAATTTCAAGTGCTGTTTTAGGACATTTTTCTGCAATATATTTCCCTCCATTTTTTGGATTTTCAGATACTAATACCTCAGGAATGATGGCAACTTTATCGGGTTTGATTTTCTTTTTGGTTGTTATTATTTCCCCAAGATATGGTCTTTTTTCAAGTTTGTTGAACAAAATTATTACGAGATTTAGAGTAGTTCAAGAAGATGTTTTGTCAATTATATATAGATCAAAAGAAGAAAATGGGTTTGGTGCAACGAAAGAACACATTGTGCTTCACTTTATCCATCGTCCACTATGGCTTTCAATTACAATGAAATTTTTAGAATTTAAGAAAAAGATTAATCGACAGGGAAACGTGTATGGTCTCACTGCAATAGGAGATTCAGAATCAATAGCGCTTATGAGGAGTCACCGTCTTTGGGAATCTTATCTTTCGACTGAAATTCAGGCTCCATATAGTCATTTTCATGATACGGCAGATCGATTAGAGCATATAAGAGATGAAGATATACAAAAAACTCTTGGTATTGAAGTTCAAGATTCAGGTTTTGATCCAAGTGGTAAAAAGATTCCTCCTGAATCAAAAAACTGATTATGTTTTGAGATTAGTATGTTCCTATTTTTTGTCTATTGACTAATTTTATAAATTCTATGAGCATCTCTAATTATGCAGACCTTATTAGAGTTATTTTTAAATTCAGTCGAAAAATTTCCAAAAGAAATTGCTGTGTCATCTTCTGATTCTGCAGGTAAAAAGATTAAATTAAATCGTACTCAAATCTTAAACTCTTCATTGTTATTAGCAGAAAAATTAAAAGAGATGGGACTTGGAGAAGGCCAAACTGTGGCAATGTTCTCGTCTAATCGTCCAGAATGGTCTATAGGTTTTTTTGGAATCCTTTTCGGAGGCGGAGTAATTGTTCCGCTCGATATAAATTTGGGTGATAAAGAAATTTCGAATATTTTGAACCGTTCTATGACCGAGTTTGTTTTAGCTGATGAATCCAATATTGAACGTATTCAAGAATTGCAGGAGATACTAGGGAAACCTCTTAAAGCGTTGTCTCTGGAAAGTTTTTGTTCTGTTAAACATCCTGTTTCATTCAATAAAATTCAAAGAGACGCAAAACCCGAAGATCTTGCGATAATATCTTTTTCTTCTGGAACTACGGGTATTCCGAAAGGCGTTATGCTCACGCATGGAAATATAGCGTCTAACGTGAATGCAGTCCTTGAAATCTTTGATTGTGGTAAAAAAGATATATTTCTCTCGATACTACCGCTTCACCATATGTTTGAAAGCACAGCAGGTTTTTTACTACCAATCGTATCAGGAGCACGGATTCATTATTTATCCTCTTTAAATCCAAGGGTATTGAGAGAATCGATGTTAGAAGAAAAAATTACGATCTGTCTGATGGTTCCTGCAGTTATTAGATTGATTCATAAACGAATTTTTGGAGAGGTTTCTAATCTTTCTCCAATGAAGAGGGTTCTTTTTTGGATTTTGTTCTTAACTTCAAGATTTCTGTTATTTAGATTTTGTCTAAGATTAGGAGGTAAAATTTTTCCAAAGATTAGAAATTCTCTTAGTCCCAACTTACGTTATTTAGTCAGTGGGGGTGCACCACTTAACTCTGATATTTCAATTGATATGCTTTCATTAGGCATTGAAGTGATTCAAGGGTATGGATTAACTGAAACTTCTCCTGTAACGAATGCAAACCTTCCTGGTATCAGAAGATATTTTCATACTGTAGGTCCTCCAATTCCTGGAGTGGAGGTTAGGGTTGAATCGTTGGATTCAACCAAAGACAAAGAGGGAGAAATTTGGATTAAGGGTCCAAATGTTATGAGCGGATATTATAAAAATGACAAACTTACTGAAGAAGTTTTTTATAAAGATTGGTTTAAAACAGGTGATATTGGTCGTATTGATAAAAAAGGAAACCTAACTATTTGTGGAAGAATTAAAAATGTAATTATTAATGAAATGGGAAAGAATATTTATCCTGAAGAAATTGAAGAAGAATTATTGAAAAATGGATTTTTTAAAGAAGTTTGCGTTATAGGTAAGAGAACAAGGAGAGGAAGTGAAGAAGTTTTTGCAGTTGTTTTACTTGATGAAGAACAGGAGAAATTAGTTGAAGCTTCAGAAAAACTAGAATATGTAAAAAATGAAATCAATAAATCCTTAGAAAGTTTGGCAGATTACAAAAAAATTACAGATTTTTTTATATGGCCGCAAGAAAGTTTACCTAAGACAACAACTTTAAAAAATAAAAGGGAAGATTTGAAAATTCAATTGATCGAAAATCATGGATTTTTAGATTCAGATTTTTAGTCTGTATGTATCTTTTAATTTTTTTTGTATTCTAGATTATGTTACGTCGCTAGACTATAGTAAAAAAAAGAAGTATAAATTTCGCTTTGGAATTTTTGTTTTTGATTAATAAAGAATTTATGTGTGTCCCCATCGTCTAGCCTGGTCCAGGACACCGCCCTTTCACGGCGGCAACAGGGGTTCGAATCCCCTTGGGGACGCCATTTTCTTTCTCTCCGATTTCTATGAAACAAGCGATTCAGAGAGAGTGAGTTTTTTTCTTAGATTGAGTGTTGTACTTTTCGTTGTACTTTCCAGATTATTCATTGTTATTGAAAAGGTTGATTCCTATGTCTACAGATACTCGAGTATTAGAAAATATGTATAAGAGTGAAATCAAGGATGTACTTTCGATTGCCATTTATGCTAGGGATACTGGAGATTGGGATGCCATAAGGGATTGTTTTCATTCTGATGCTAAATTAACTACATCTTGGTTTACTGGAACTGTGGAGGAATTTATTGCAGGTTCGAAGAAAATGAAGATTATTAGACATGAGGGCGAAAGTCAAAAACATCTAATTACTAACCCTTGGGTTAGATTACGTGGTACTAGAGCAGTAGCTGAATATGACCTTGTACTGTACCAGAGAAGAATTATAGATGATTTAGAGTTTGATTTCACAACGTGGAGTAGAAGTGTTGCTATTCTTGAGCAAAGAGAAGACAGATGGAAAATTTGCGATCGAACAAATATTTATGAAAAAGATAGGATGGAACCCTGTCACCCTGAAAGTATTCCTAGTTCATTCTACGATTCTATTAATTTGGATGCTTTTCCTAAAGCCATACGCTACCATTGTTGGAGAAATGCGAAGGTAGGTCATAATCCTGCTCCTAATTTAGTTTTAAAAAATAGTCCTGAAGAAAAATTAGTTAGAGATGCTGCCGAGTCTTGGTTGAAAGGTTCCTGATTTTTTAGATTTGTCAATTCTCATAGAGGGCCTTAGTCCTAGAATGAATTCAACTTGTTAGAAACAATACATCCCAATTTAATTGCATTAATTTCTACGTTTTTTATTGCATCTGCAAGGATCTTTTACCAAAGATCCTTAAACACGATTAATCCTCTTTTTATGACTGTTGTTGTAAATATTGTAACCTTTATTGTTGCCGTTGCCTTTTATTTTGGTATAGGCACAATGTCTGAGTGGCCGATTCAAGGCTTGTTTTGGTTTTTTACAGTGGGTATTTTTGGTTCACTACTAGGAAGATATTTTAGTTTTGTTTCTCAAAGATTAGTTGGTGCTGCTAGAACTTCTGTTTTTCTGCAATCTGTTCTTATTTGGTCCACTATCATAGGTGTTTTTTTCTTAGGTGAAAGTTTAGATTTAATAGTTGCTTCTGGCATTATTTTAGTTATGTTTGGGGGAATCCTACTCGTAAGAGAGGATGTAGAAATGCGAATAATAATAAAGCCAATTTATTATTTTGCACCTATTTTTACTGCTTTTTGTTTCGCGCTAACTTTTTTATTGAGGAAATATGGTTTAGTCTGGATTGATTCTCCACCTCTTGGAATGGCTGTTTCAAATACAACTGCAATTATTTTTCTTTCTGGTCTTTTAATTTTTAAGAACGATTCTAAAAATAAAAAAATATCACGGGCTGGTGTTTTCAATGCAATGGCAGGAGGACTTTTGAACGCATTTGCCGCTATGTTTTTCTGGTATGCAATACATCTTGGAAAAGTTGTTGAAGTTGTTCCTATAGGCCGTCTTTCCGTTTTATTTGTTATCCTTTTTTCTTGGATTTTTCTAAGAGAACAAGAAACTATAACCATGAAAGTGGTAATTGGAGGAGTAGTTTCCGTTTTGGGTGCATTCCTCATTATTTCCTA
Source organism: uncultured Nitrospinaceae bacterium (assembly GCA_964558115.1). Taxonomy (GTDB): domain Bacteria; phylum UBA8248; class UBA8248; order UBA8248; family UBA8248; genus UBA3496. The sequence goes on from CAZLCI010000014.1 coordinate 34,358, forward strand.
GTAGGATGTCATAAAGTATCCTTAAAATTCTGATTAAGTTTTGAGAATGAAACAAAAATGTTTGATATCCTTCATCCTAATTTCTTTGCCCTTGGTTCTGCATTTCTAATTGCAACAGCACGTATTTTCTATCAAAAATCACTTGGTCTTATAAATCCAACCCTGGTAGTTCTGATTGCAAATATTATTTCTTTTTTCTTCGCTACAGGGATGTTTTTATTTCAGGATAGCTATGAACATTGGCCTTTGAAAGGGATTCTCTGGTTTTTGTTAGTTGGAGTTTTCGGTTCTTTATTAGGTCGTTATCTTGGATTACTTTCTCAAAGGCTGATAGGTGCATCTAGAAGTTCTATTTGGATGCAAACGGTATTGATATGGTCTTCTATTTTGGCCGTCTTTTTTTTAAACGAGTCAATCGATTTTAGGGAAGCTTTTGGAATTTGTTTAATTATGGTTGGAGGCATTCTTCTTGTGATAGATAAAAATGAGAGAAAAAGGAATATTTCCCTCATTTATTATTCTGTTCCTATACTTTCTGCTCTTTCGTTTGCAGTTACATTTGTATTTCGGAGATATGGTTTTGAGTACATTCCATCTTCCACTTTTGGCATGTCAGTTTCTTATTTTATTGCAACTTTGATAATGGGAAGTATCTTCATAACGAATAAAATTGAAATTGTTTCTTATAAAAACAACAGAGGTGCTTTTAAGAACGCTTTCTTTGGATCAGTTTTTAATGCGCTTGCATCTTTTTGTTTTTGGATGGCAGTACAAAACGGTAAGGTTGTTGAGGTTGTTCCTATTGGACGACTATCAGTACTGATTGTAATACTTTTCTCATGGTTTTTTCTTCGTAAACAGGAACTCATTACTTTTTATGTGGTAATAGGTGGAATATTATCAGTTCTGGGTGCTTTTTTCATTGTTTCCTAATTGCTCTACGTAGTTTTTGTTGTCGTATCTGAAAGGTTGTTAAAATTTAGCTATTGCGAAAAAAATGATTTTTCTGTTAATATCCTTTTAAATACACATTTATTGATTTTTGGTTTTTTTACATTCTAGCGAATGTAATATTTTTCTAGAAATAATTTAAGGGAGGTATATTCGTGTTTTCAAAGATTAATTTAAGCGTACTAGTAATTGTGGCATTTGTAGTTAGTTTTATGCACACAGCAAAACCAGCCGATGCAAAAACATTCAGAATCGGACATCACCGTGCGGTTATGGGTTCTGTTGGTGCTGTTGCAAATAGAATGGGTTATTTTGATAAAACTTTTGGGAAAGGCAATTATACTGTCAAACAGTTCCCACAGGGCAAACTGATGAGACAAGCTATCCTTGCGAACTCACTTGATGTTGGTGGTGCAGCGGATAGAGCGTTTCTTTCTGCTATTTCTAAAAAAGCGAAAGTTAAAGGAATTTTTAACGCAAATTACTGGTGTAAATCTAATAAACTCTTAACTTCTCCAAAGTCTTCTATTAAAACCTTAAAGGATCTAAAAGGTAAGAAGCTTGGTATTGGTAAAGCTACGGGTTCTTATTTTACATTGAGAACATTCATTCTTCCTAAATATGGTATGTCTACTAAAGATTTCACAACAGTTAATATGAATACCGACACAAGAATGAGTGCTCTAAAAACTGGTATCGTTCAAATGATTGGTCTAAATAATCCACAAGCAGCGATAGCTATCGAAAGAGGATTCGCTCGTACTGTCGAAACATATTGCCGTTATGCAAATAATCTTTGGATTATGATGGCAAACTCAAGAACTCTTAGTTCTGATAGAGCTGGAGTAGTGAAATATGTTCGCGGATACATTAAAGGTATGAAACTACATCGTGATAACAACGAAAAGTTTGCTAGAACATATCATACGCATTTGACTTCAAAAGGTGGAAAGGTTTCTTTCTCCGTGGTTAAAGCATCTGTAAATGATATCGATTTTGGTTTGTATCCTAGCGAAAAAGATTACAAATGGTTTGATTATATGGGTAAAGTACTACTTAAGCTTAAAAAAGCGAAAAGAATCGTTGACCTTAGATCAGAAGGTATGGATTTGAGTGTAACGAAAGAAGCTGCAAAAGCTGAGGGTTATAAGTAGTTTTTCCGTAACAGTTGTAATTATTTTAAACGCTGCTCCTTTAATTAGGGGCAGCGTTTTTTAATTGAAAATAAATTTCTTTAAGAAAGGGATATCTCTTGGAATTTAGTAAAGGAACTCTTCAAAAACAACTATATGTATATTTTACAAAACCCGTAAATGGAATGGGTCCAATAATGGAAAACTTGAAAGATCATTTGGAATTTCAGGTTGAAATTGAAAAAAAGGGAATTATGTTTGCTGCTGGACCGCACAGGGAGAAGGATAGGGAGCATGAAGAGGATAGTTGGGCTGGAGAAGGAATGATAATTATACGCGCAGATTCTTTGGAAGAAGCAACTAAAATTGCAGAATCTGATCCAATGCATTCAAGTGGGGCTAGAAGTTTTACTATAAAGCCTTGGCTTATGAACGAAGGTAAATTTTCAATTGAGATTGATTTTTCAGATAGAGAAGTAAAAATTATTTAAGGATTTGACTTTATTTTCGTTTATTGTCTGCAAGATAACGAAATAAATTCTACGATATTTTGCGAAATCAGGCCTAGATGTTACGGTAGTAAAAATTCATTATTTTTTTTCATCACTTACCCGGAGACTATCTATGTCTGGCAATGTAAATGATGTCCTGCTTCCTGGTCGCGGATTACCTGGTAAAGAAAGTAGAAAAGCACAAGGCAAAGGATTTAAACTATTAGGTCATTGTGATTTTGGTGGAATGGGTAAAGGTGATGTGATGCAGATTATTTTGCATGGAGATTATCTTCTATGCGGTCATATCGGATTAAGTAGAGCTGGTGTGAGTGTAGTCGATGTTTCTAATTCGTCAAAGCCGAGACTAGTAAATCAGATTTCAGCACCCCCCAATACACATAATACGAAACTGCAAATCTCAGGAGATTTGATGATCGTAAATAATGAGCAATGGGATGTGGGTGAAGAGGGTGCACATAGAGCAGGAATTGATGTGTATGATTTGTCAAATTTACCTGAATTAAAACATGTTTCTTTTTTTCCTGTTGGAGGAAAAGGGTGCCATCGAATGTGGTTTATTGACGGGAAATATGCATTCTTACCTGGAGATGATGATGAATATCTAGATCAATTTTTAAGAATTGTGGATTTGCAAGATCCAACAAAACCTGAAGAAGTTGGAAGATGGTGGGTCCCCGGAATGAAAAATGAGGAAGAAAGAGATTGGTATCATATGACCAATCATAGAAAAAATAAGAAGGGGGAATATATAAATACGCAAGGAATGCCTCAAGGAACTCATCCAAAACGTGTTGCACTTCATACTCCCTATGCTGTTGGAAATAGAGTTTATAATGCTTGGTGGGATTCAGGTCTCATTATCTTAGATATAGATGATATCTCTAATCCAAAATTTATCAGTCATCTAGATTTGCCTGATCATGAAAGTGCATCAACGCATTCAATTTTGACACTACCAGAGAGGAATTTACTTGTAGTGGTTGATGAATTTATTTCTTATGACTGCGAAGATATGACTAAAAGAATTAGAGTGGTGGATATTAGTGATGAGAAGAATCCGAAAGTAATTTCAATGCTTCCAGTTCCAGAAGGAGATTATGTTGACCACGGAGGAAGATTTGGTCCTCACAATCTTCATGAAAACAGACCAGGTTCTCGAATAGAGACGAACCTTGTATTCCAATGTTATTTTAACGCAGGTCTTCGGGTCTTTGATATAAAAGATCCTTATAATCCTTCTGAAGTAGCACATTATGTGCCTGCTACCCCGAATAGGGCACCGGTTAGAATTTGGGATGATTTTCATGTGGTGCAAGTACAGGTGGACGATGTATATCTTGCACAGGATGGAAGAGTTTTTATAAGTGAAAGACTTGGTGCAGGAGTATGGATTTTAGAGCAAGAATTTAGTTAAAAAAAAATTGACTTGAGACAAAAGATAAGTTAAATTAGCCGCAAATTTTTGAGGAGCAAATTATGAGAGCTATAGTTCAGTTATTTTCAAAGTCACCTTTTGGTCCATTGCAGGAACACCTCAAAAAAGTAGGTGATTGTGTTGAATTGGTTAAACCTCTCTTTCAAGCACTCTTGGATAACGACGATGAATCCCTTAGAAGTACCGCAAAGCAGATTTCAAAGTTAGAACATAGTGCTGATGAAATCAAGAATGAAATCAGAGACAATTTGCCCAGAAATATTTTCATGCCTGTTAATAGGTCCGATTTTTTAAATCTACTTTCCCAGCAAGATAGTATTGCAGACACTGTGGAAGATATTGCTTTTCTTTTAACAGTTCGAAAAACAAATTGTCCTGAATCCTGGAGAGATTCCCTCTTATCGTATGTACATAAATGCGTAAATGTTTTTAATGAAACCTCCGAAATTTATGAATCTCTAGATAGTCTCGTGCAGTCTGGAATGACTGGGTCCGAAGCAAGTGCAGTTTTAAAAAAGATTAATGATATAGGCTTAAAGGAATGGGAAGTAGATAAAACCCAGTTTGAAATGCTTTCAAATATGTTTTCTATGGAAGACGAGATGAAACCCGCTGACCTGTTTTGGTGGTCTAAAATATTTAAAGAACTAGGTGATATTGGGAATTATTCTGAAAAGTCAGTAAATAGCATAAGAATGATGATATACACTTAACGTCTGTCCGAGTTTTTTGCAGTTCTAAAGTCTAGAGAAAATAAATAATGTCAGTAGTTTGGATTTTAGTAATTTTAGCTTGTATTTTTGCCTTTTATATGGCCTGGAATATAGGTGCTAATGATGTTGCAAACGCGATGGCTCCTGCAGTTGGAAGTGGGATTTTAACCCTTCGTAATGCTATCATTATTGCTGCTATAGCTGAGTTTCTTGGTGCGGTCCTTGTTGGAAGTTCAGTAACGTCTACAATTCGTAAAGG
>CAZLCI010000015.1:0-37918 GCA_964558115.1 uncultured Nitrospinaceae bacterium
TATGTATTTTACCTGAATCTGAGGTTTTTTCTGAGGTTTCTAAAAGCTCAGGGTATCCCAACGATGAAATGTTGTGTGCCCCAACTCCAGATTGTAAATGTTTTGAAACCATTTCTTCTCCTTGAAAATTAAGACAACGGCACTTTCTGTCCGGCTTGAACCCATATTTTGTCCCAGTAGTAAGAACCTAGTACTATAAGCGTACTGGAAAGTAGGAAAGTAAAATAATTATATCCAATCCACCAGAAAATAAACATAGGAACTGCACATCCAGCAATAATTGCCCCATTCCAAAATTCTTTTTTGAAAGGTCCTTTAAGAATTAACTCAATGGAGCGTTCATGTGCAACAGAGCCAAATCTATGTAAAAGTATTGAGAACATTAATATTGAGAAATGAAGAAGAGTGCAGACTGTTATTACGTTTCCAAGTGTGTTGAGTACATTAGCTTTGTCCGCGACAGGAAAAATTATTACGAAAAAAGCTAAAATTGCCGCACCTTTAAGAATCGATAAAACTCCGATGTCTATGGTATTTTCACTTCCTTTCCAAAGGTCTCTGGCACTTGCTTGTGCAAAGAAGAAACCAGTATAAATAGAAGAAAGGAAAGAAAGTAAGATAGTAGGCCAAAGGATGAAGTCTAAAAATCCATTATTGTCAGCCATTGCTCCTAGTAACCATAGTAAAATGAATATTCCTTTTAACGTAATGAACCAAGTTCCCCAAGCCATCCAACTATTCCAATTTGAACGAAGTAATATATAATAAAAACGTTCAGGTTTTTTTAGATCCGTAATAAGCACATAACCAGTGACAGTTAAGAGGACCCCACTAAGTATAGGCATCCAGAATGAAAACAAACTGCTCTTGTAACCAACCCACCATAGAAAGAGACTTAGTATTAATAAGCCTGTACTAGCCCCCTTAGTCATTAAATATGTAATAATATTTTTGTCCCAAGGAATGTTATGGAAAGTGTCGTAAACTGTTCGACTTTCTTGAGGGTCATTTTTGAATTCTGGAACTGATTGTTTTAACTCTTCGCTCATTTCTCCTTGTTTGTAAATTCCAGATTGCATTGGTTTTGTAGGATCTAGAAGTTGCTGACTTCCATTTACATAATAGATATTTGGAGAAGTGTTGTATTCAGGTTTTCTTACATTATGAGGTTCATGCGTTAATAATTTATTGATTTTTGCATCGGGATCTTCTAAATCACCAAAAACTCTGCATTCTGTTGGACAAACAACAACACAAGCAGGTTCCAGATCTGCTTCTAGACGATTGGAACAAAAATTGCATTTTTCAGCAGTGCTTGTATTTGGATCTATGAATATTTGATCATAAGGACATGCTGCAATACATGATTTACATCCTATACACCATTCTGGATCTAAATCTACAATTCCATCATTCCTTCTAAAGAGTGCTTTTGTTGGACAAATATTTTGACAAGGAGCATCATCACATTGATTGCATAGAACAGGAAGAAACTCCCGCCTTGTATTAGGAAATGTACCTTTCTCTACTTCTTTTACCCAACAACGCCAAGTACCTATTGGAATGTCGTGTTCTGATTTACAGGCTATAGTGCATGCATGACAGCCAATACATGCTCTTAAATCAATTGCCATTGCATATTTAGACATCTAAACCTCTTAGAATTATTTTTCGCTACTTGAATTCGCTACTTCAATCTTCAGTTAATCTTCAAACTGCATATTAGGTAATAATACTAAAATCTTTTATAAAATAATTACTCCATAACTAACTATTCCGACCATTAGAGCTGATATAAAACCTACTAGAAATGGTCTGTAACCCATTGACCTAATTTCTTTTAAATTTGTCATAAGTCCAAGAGATGCCATCGCAATAGTTAAACATACCCCTGATACGTGTTTAATTATGCCTATTAATAAACCCCATGAGTTACTACTAATCAGCATTTCTTTTTCTATTATAAAATAATCTCCAAGAGAACGAAAGATGACCATCATAATAAATCCAAAAACGAAAACAGGAAATATATTCCAGATTGAATAGTTGTGACTTTCTTTTCCTCGATTATAAAAAAACGCAAACAATGGAATCATAATTACAAGAAAGGTATTTCGAATTAGTTTCGTTATTGTGGCAATTTCAAGAACCCTAGGCTCATTATATTGCTGTTGATATATTAGTCCAGCTGCAGCGACTTGAGCTGTTTCATGTATGGCAGTTCCGAGGAATAATCCTATGGAGTTTGCATCACCTTTAAATAAAAAGTTAGCAAGATATGGGTAAGCAAACATTCCAATCACACCGAAAATCGTTATGTTTGTAATAGCATATGTCACCTCATATTTTTTAGCTTTAATCACAGGTGCTGTAGCAACAATTGCCGTAGCTCCGCAAATAGAAGTACCGATCGCAATCAAATAAGACATAGCGGGAGGAATTTCTAAATACTTTGTTAAAAAATATATTGATAAAATGACGAAGGATATACAGATAAGAATCAAAGAAATAGAAGTAGTACCGAATACAAATAAATCCGATAAACTAAGTCGAATTCCGAGTAGAATAATACCTAGGCGTAGTATAATTTTAAGGGAAAACGAAAATCCCGCAACAAAGCGATCCCCAATTTGTAAAGTATTTCCTATAACAATACCTAAGAATACGGCAAATAATACAGTAGATATAGGGCTTTTTGCATAACCTAATACCGTAGTTCCTATAAAAACACTCAGGAAATCTGAGAATATATAAATTATTGAGGCCAAAAAAAACCCCGGCAAAACTTTCATCAATAATACTTTCCTTGCGTCTGCCACTTTTAGAAGTGAGGTGTGAATTGCAATCTGGTTCTCTGATTGAAAAGCTAAAGCACTTAAGTAACACTTAGTGCATACTCTTAAATCAAACGTTATGGTGTATTTAGACATCTGGACCTCTTAGAATTTTTATTCTAGACATCTGGATCTCTTAGATTTTTTTTGGAGAATTATTTTTCGCTACTTGAATAGGAATTGCTATTATTTTCGCTACTTTAAATAAAACTTTTTCTTCTACAACCGAAATATTTATAACATAAAGCGGAACTCAAAAAAACTTTATAAAGTGTAAATAGTTTTCTCTTTATATGAAGGATAATTTTTATTCTATTATTCTGAGTTCTCTTTTTTGTTCTATAAGAGGTTCCCAGCCATTTTCTTTGACTATAACTGAATATTCTATTTGGTATCCCCCAAATCCAAAAGTTCCTATTGGTGCTTCAATATTAATTACGGAATTTACAGGCAAAGGAATTTCTGAAGTGGTAGGAAGAAATTTTTGATCATGTTTGGTTTCTTCACCTAAAATAAAAGGAAACTCGCGAGCTTCTAACCCAATTGTATGTCCAGCAAATGGAGCATCAAATTCAGGAAATTTGGATTTAATGCCTGAGATTAATGCCTTATATATTTGTCCACCAGTACATCCTGCTTTCACAACATCTAATGATTGAAGGAATCCCTCTTTGATTGCAGCCCATTCTTTTTTGATTCGATCGCTTGGTTCTCCAATACAACCACAACTGCCTGTATCTGCGTTATAATTTTTGTAAAACAAACCCGCGTCAAACATGAACATGTCGCCTTTTTGTAACTTTTTGTCAGTTGGAGGAAAAATAAAAACACTCCTTTTACCACTATTAAAATGGAACCAATGCCACATTCCGCCAGGTTTTGCTACTGCTTGTCGCCATATTTCTGCAACTTCATTTTCTGTGACTCCTTCTTTTACAAAGTCAAAAACTTCTTGTATTGCATTTTCATTGATAGAAGCAGCATCTCTTAAAATTTCAAGTTCTTCATTCGTTTTTACTAGTCTAATCATTAAAAACAATCCAGAAGCAGGAAGAAAATTGCAGTTTGGAAATTCATTTTCTAAAGCGGCGAATAAACTTTCAGAGCATCCTTCTTCGTCCAAGGCAATGTTTCCTGACGTTATGCCTCTATTTTTTAAAGCTTTTACTAATCCTTCAAGAAGAGTAGTATTTTCTCCTCCGCTATTGTGTAATGTTAGATATTTTTTAAATTCAATATCGTCAGGTTCGTAATTATCCTGTCCTATATGATAGGCTTGCCCACCATAACTATAAACATTTTCTGCGTAGCCCCCATAAGCAGCATAATATGTATTATCTGCTCTATTCATAATTAGATCAGATCCAGCTTCGGGGTTTTTTGTAAGCAATGCACAACTTTTTCTTTGTCTGTAAACTCTTTGTGCCCAGCCTACGTGACCAGTCAGGTATGTAACATTTTCATGTGTAGTTGCAATAATTGCATCGAGATTGTTTTCTTGCATTAATGATAGCGCTCTACTTTTATTATAAAGCATGCTTAAATCTCCGTGATTTTGATTTGTAAATTCTTTACTTAAATGAGATTTGATTAATATCATATTCGTAAAGTTTTACATAACAGATTTCTTTCTTTATCTATTTTTTTTTAAATTCTCTTATTTTGAAAATTAGAAATCGACTTTAAAGATTTAAATTTAAAAATTTATTTGACGAGTAAGTTCTATTTCGTAATAATTTGCGAATTGCTATTCTTTTTATTTGATTTTTAATTATTTAAAATGTTTTTTATTAAGGGTCAATTTTAGATGTCTGATTCATCTCCAGAAAGTCGTTCTAACAAGGAGTTACTAGAAGTAGAAACTGTTGCCATCCGTTTTGCAGGTGATTCTGGAGATGGTATGCAGTTAACTGGAGATAGATTTACAAATGCCGCTGCAATTGCCGGAAATGATTTAAGTACATTCCCAGATTTTCCCGCTGAAATTAGAGCCCCTGCTGGTACCTTAGCAGGTGTGAGTGGATTCCAAGTTAATTTTAGTAGCAAAGAAGTACATACGCCAGGAGATTCCGTAGATGTTCTTGTTGCTATGAATCCAGCTGCTTTAAAAGCAAATCTGCATGATTTGAAAAAGGGCGGCGTTATCATTGCAAATGTTGACAATTTTAATGAAAAAGATTTAGAAAAAGCCGAATACGATTCTAATCCTCTTGAAGATGATGCTTTGAAATCTGCATATCAACTTCACGAAGTAAAAATAACTACAATGACTCGGAAAGCTTTAGAAGATGTAGAAATATCTTCTAATTTTGCTGATAGATGTAAGAATTTTTTCGCACTTGGTCTTATGTACTGGATGTATTCTCGTCCTTTAGAACCAACCAAGGAATGGATTAAAGAAAAGTTTTCTAAGAACGAAGAGTTTGTTACTGCAAATACAAGGGCTCTAGAGGCAGGGTATTATTTTGGAGAAAATGCTGAAATTTTTGCTGCAAATTATATTGTGCGTGAAGCAACTTATCCTCCTGGTACGTATAGAAATATCTCAGGTAATGTTGCTTTGGCATATGGGTTCATCGCTGCAACTCAGAAAATTGGATTGAAATTATTTTGGGGTGCTTATCCTATTACTCCAGCAAGTGATGTTTTGCATGAGCTTTCCAGACATAAAAATTTTGGGGTCTATACATTTCAGGCTGAAGACGAAATCGCTGCCGTTTCTGCTGCGATAGGAGCATCTTTTGCGGGTTCTCTTGGAGTGACCTGTTCAAGTGGTCCAGGAATCGCTTTAAAAGGTGAGGCGATGGGTCTTGCTGTAATGACAGAGTTGCCTTTAGTTATAGTGAATATTCAAAGAGGCGGTCCTAGTACTGGTTTGCCTACAAAAACTGAGCAAGCAGATCTATTACAATGTATGTTTGGAAGAAATAGTGAGAGTCCTATTCCTATAGTAGCAGCAAAAACTCCATCGGATTGTTTTTGGGCTGCAGTAGAAGCTTCCAGAATTGCAGTAAAATATATGACTCCTGTTGTTCTTTTAAGTGATGGTTATTTAGGGAACGGTTCTGAACCTTGGCTTCTCCCAAAATCTGAAGAAATTCCCGAAATGAATATTATTAGAGAATTAGGACCTTCTGAATCTTTTATGTCATATGACAGAGATCCAGAATTATTAAGTAGACCGTGGGCTGTACCAGGTAAACCTGGTTATGAGCACCGTATTGGTGGTATAGAAAAACAAGATGGAAGTGGAAATATCAGTTATGATCCCGATAACCATGACATGATGTGCAGAATACGTGCAAAAAAAGTTGCTGGTATTGCTAATGATATTCCTGATGCAGAGATATTTGGAGAGGATACAGGTGATGTTTTAGTGCTAGGTTGGGGAGGAACATACGGTTCTATTCTAGCTGCAGTTGAGATTTTACAGGCAAGAGGAGCTTCTGTTTCTCATGTTCATCTTACGCATTTAAATCCTTTTCCAAAAAATCTCGGAGAAATTTTAAAGAATTTCAAAAAGGTTCTTGTTCCTGAAATTAATTTAGGACAGTTATCAAAGATGATTCGTTATGAATTCCTTGTAGAAACAATAGGACTGAATCTTGTTAGAGGGAAACCATTTAAAATTTCAGAATTGATCTCAAAGATAGAGGAGATACTCTAGATTGGAAGCAAAAGTTGAGGTAGAAGGATTAGGTTTAACACGAAAAGATTTTCAGTCCAATCAAGTAGTTAGGTGGTGTCCTGGTTGCGGTGATTATGCGATTTTAGCTCAGATGCAGAAGGTTTTGCCAGAATTAGAAATTCCCAGAGAAAATTTTGTATTTGTAGGTGGAATAGGTTGTGCAGCACGATTCCCTTATTATATGAATACATATGGATTCCATACTATTCATGGTCGTGCTCCCTCATTTGCTACTGGTATAAAGATTACTCAGCCAGACCTTTCGGTGTGGGTTATTTCTGGTGATGGAGATGCTTTAAGTATCGGAGGAAACCATCTCATCCATACGATGCGTAGAAATGTAGGAGTAAAGATTCTTCTCTTTAATAATCGTATTTATGGTTTAACTAAAGGACAGTATTCTCCTACTTCATTAGTTGGTTCTAAGACAAAATCAACTCCAGTTGGTTCTATTGATGCTCCTCTACATCCACTTACATTAGCACTTGGTGCAGAATGTACTTTTATCGCAAGGACTGTAGATAGAGATCAGAAGCATATGGGTTCTATTTTAAAAGCTGCGGCTGAGCATGAAGGGACTGCATTTGTAGAAATTTTACAAAATTGTATTGTTTTTAATGACGGTGCATGGAGTCAATATACGGAAAAAGGCGTGAAGGAAGAAAACGTTGTCTATTTGGAAGATGGTCAACCTCTTCTTTATGGCCCTAAAGAAGATAGAAAGGGTATAGCCTTTGATGGATATAACTGCACAACAGTTTCTGCAGACTCTGGTCAGGTGATAGTTCATGACCAAAAAGAGGAAACTGGTGCTTACGCTTATATGTTAAGCAGAATGGAAACTGAGGGTGGACCTGTACCACTCGGAATACTGAGGCAAATTAATAGACCCGTTTTTGAACAGTCTGTTGAAAGTCAAGTAAAAGATGCCCAATCTAAAAAAGATGCTGATTTAGATAGTCTTTTGAAAACAGGCGATATCTGGGAACATAAGTAGATATATCTTTTCTATTTTGAAATCTAACCAAAAAAAATCTTCGTATACCTTACTTATAGTACACGCTCATCCAGATGATGAATGTAGTTCTACGGGTGGACTGATAATCAAATCTATAAAAGATGGACATGAAGTTATACTTGTTACGTGTACTAATGGTGAAATGGGGGAAATTAAAGATAAGAATCTTGAAAAAGACATCAAAAGTGCTTCATCACCACAACAACGATTAGGTGAAATTCGAATTTCTGAATTAAAAAAAGCTACAAAAATATTAGGTGTTCAGAAATTATATACTCTTGGATATAAAGATTCGGGGATGGATGGTTGGGATAGTAATGAGAATAGTGAGGCGTTTATGAATGCAGATTTATCTGTAGTTTCTAAAAAGATCGCTTTTCTTATCAGAAAACATAGGCCTCATGTTGTTATTACTTACAACGAAAGAGGTGGTTATGGACATCCAGATCATATTATGACTCACAAAGTCACTAGTGAAGCCATGAGGCTATCTGAAGATTCTTCAATTGTCATTGAAGAATTAAATTTGTGGAAAGTAAAAAAAATATATTATACAGCGTGGGCAAGATCGAAAATGATTAAAACATGGAAGTGGATGAAATTTTTCGGTGTAAAAACTCCTTTGGATGACCCAGATTTTAGAGAAGACAAATACGGTGTTCCAGATCATGAAATTACCACATACATAGATATAAGATCTTTTTTACGCAAAAAGTGGAAAGCGTTAGTTCAACATAAGAGTCAAATAACTGGAAACTTCTTTTGGTGGTTTGTACGTTTAACAGGTAGATGGTTGTATGGTGAGGAAACTTTTGTTTGCGTAAAAAGTAAAACGCCATTAAAAGATAAAGAGACTTCAATCTTTGAAGGTTTATAAGCTTTCATTGAGTTAGTTTTTCGCTTATTTCTATTACGAATCCATTAGGATCTTCTATCATGAAAATTCTATATCCCCATGAAACATCTTTTGGTGGAAAAAGAATCTTTGCCTCCTTTTTTAAAATCTTTTGATATGTATCTTCTAAATTTTCGGGGACCATAGTCAGAATCACTCCTGAACCTCTTTCTTTAATCACTGGGGACAGATTCCATTCTTTCATTATTTTGTCTTTTATTGGAGCATGAATTACAAGACAATTTCCTCCAATCTCATATTCTATAAAATCGCTTTCTTTTTTTTTCTCTTTCAATTCTAAAATGTCGGAGTAAAACTTCCTGGATTTTTCTAAATTCTTACAAATTAAAAAGATATTTGAAATAGATTTAAACAATAGGATGTCCTTTTTAAAATTATTTTTCTCGTATATAAACTTACGTGTATTTTACTATAAAAATGGAGTTTTTTTTGATAGTTACCCTAGAAAAAATCACGAAAGAATATACTCAAGGAACATTTCGTTTTAATGCAGTAGAAAATATTGATTTGAAAGTTGATAAGGGAGAATTTCTTGCTATTTCTGGTCCTAGCGGTTCAGGAAAGAGTACGCTTTTAAATTTAATTGGTTGTATTGATTCTCCAACTTCAGGTGAAATAATTATAAACGGGAAAAATGTTGTGAATTTTCATGACAGAGAATTGAGTGAAATGAGGCGTGAAGAAATTGGTTTTGTTCACCAGTTCTTTAATCTAATGCCTACAATGAGTGCGATTGAAAATGTGTCACTACCTTTGGTTTTAGCAGGGCGAAATAAAAAAGAAATCGAGGAAAAGTCCGGTAATCTGTTAAGCAAAGTTGGTCTTGAAAACAGGATGAATTTTTTACCGCAACAACTTTCAGGCGGAGAGATGCAACGTGTTGCTATAGCCAGAGCGTTTATCAATTCTCCTTCGTTGCTACTTGCTGATGAACCGACAGGGAATCTAGACTCAAATCGAGGAAAAGAAATTTTAGAATTAATCTCAACTTTATCTAAAGAAGATAATGTGACTGTTTTGATGGTAAGTCATGATCCAATGGCTTTGTTGTCTGCATCTCGAAGAGTCGAAATAAGAGATGGAATGTTAGGAGAAGAGGTTTCTTGATTGTTCTTATTTAAAATCTTTAAAACTTTATTTTTACGTTACTTAAGAATAGAACGCTATAGGTTTATTCTCACTGTCCTAGGAGTAGCTCTGGGAGTGTCTGTTTATTTGTCGATTCAACTTGCAAATAATGCTTCACTTCGAGCTTTTCAAAACAGCTTAGATGCAATTTCAGGAAAAACTAATCTTCAAGTTCTAGGTAGTGGTTTAGGTGTGCCAGAAGAAACTTTTATTAAACTTTTGAAATTAACGCAAATTGAAAATTTATCTCCTATTATTCAACAGACGGTATTAATAAAAAATACTTTAAGCAAAGAAAGTTCTGTTAGTCTTTCCTCAAAACCAGCTTTGCTTCTAGGAGTTGATATTCTCGCAAGAGAGAATTTTCGTCTTTATGAGGTAGAAAAAATTGTTTCAACTCAAGATGTATTGGCTAGTTTGGAAAATCGTAACGGTTTATTTATAGGCAGGGAACTGGCAAATGTTCTTAATGTTAGAATAGGGTCTTTTGTAAAAATAGAGTCTGCAAACTATCAAGAATTTGAGATCAGAGGAATTTTGAAAAATAATAAATTATCAGACTCAATGGGCGGAATGCTGATAGTTATGGATATAGGTGACGCTCAAGCTTCGTTTAATAGATTGGGATATTTAGATCGTATAGATATAGTTCTGAAAGATAGTAAAAAAACAGATTATATGAAACGTTTGATACAATCAGAAATTACGAGTGGGTTGATAGTAGATAGACCTCAAAGACGTGGGTCTGATGTGCAGAAGATGTTAGGTTCGTTTCAATTAAATCTAAAAGTTTTAAGTTTTATTTCTGTTCTGGTAGGTTTTTTTCTAATCTTTAATTCTATGTCTGCTTCCGTTGTAAGACGTACGAAGGAAATTTCAACCTTAAGATCTCTTGGATTAACTTCTTTTCAGGGAACTACTTTAATTTGCATGGAGGCAATTTGTATTGGTTTAGCTGGTTCTTTTTTGGGAGTTGTTTTAGCTTTTATTTTTTCTAGAGGTGTCCTATTTATAGTTACAAAGACAATACAGAATCTCTATACCTTTCTTTATGTAGCAGATGTCAGTCCTTCTATATATGAACTTATGATTGCTATGTGCATTGGAATAGCAGGTTCTTTCTTTTCGTCTTTGTGGCCGGCGATTAAGGCCGGAAGAATTCAACCTTCACGAGGGATTAGAGTGAGATTTCCCTCTATTGTTCTTCCAGATTTTTATATGTATCGGTTCATTTTTTTTACAATAATCATGATAATTCTTTCTTATATGGCATCTCGAGTTACACCCTGGAATGGTGTTCCGATTTTCGGATATCTTTCTGCTTTATTTCTTATTGCATCCATTTCTTCTATGAGTTTCATAGTTGTTTTTTATACTTCTTTGATTTTTAATTTTATTTTTTCTAAGTTCAAATTAATATCTCTTGCATCACACAATATACGAAGACATCTGTCGAGAAATGTTGTTACTGTTGCATCTTTGTCAGTGGCTGTAGCTATGCTCGTTAGTTTAGTGGTAATGATTAATAGTTTTCGAGAAACAGTTTCTATATGGACAGAACAAACTCTAAGAGCAGATTTTTATTCTGCACCTGCATCGAATTTCATAAAAGGTTCAAAATCCGGTTTTGTAAAAAAAGAAATCATTGCGTTGAAAAATTTAGAGGAAGTTGCAGCAGTAGATGGTTATAGAAGTATTAAAGTGTTTTGGAAAGGAAGTAACATTGAAGTCGGTTCAGGGAATTTCAATATAGTTGCAGATTTCGGCAATCTTTTATTTTTAGATGGCAATTCAAAAGAAATTTTAAGAAAAGCTAAAAAACAAAGAGGAGCAATTATAACTGAGACCTTTTCAAATCGTTTTAAAATCAGTAAGGGAGATTTTATCGTGTTGCCTACTCCTAGGGGAAATATCCAAATAGAAATCAAAGGTGTTTTTTATGATTACACTACAGAAGGAGGGAGAGTAATTATTGATCAAGATTTCTATCAAGAACTTTGGAACGATAATTCTCTGAATTCTATTGCTATTTATTTAAAAAATGGAACGAATGAAGATAAATTATTTGGCAAGATAAAAAAAACTCTGCCATCTAATTTTATACTTCTGGATAATTCTGGTCTTAAGAAAAGAGTTTTCGATGTTTTCGATCAGACTTTTTCAATTACGTATGTTTTAGAGGCTATCGCAATCTTAGTGGCTATTTTGGGAGTTGCTACAAATTTAAGCTCCAATATTTTAGATAGGAGAAGAGAGATAGGAACTCTTCGTGCGATAGGTATGAATAAGGTTGAAACAATTATTTCTGTGATTTTCGAATCTGGATTTCTTGGTTTGTTCGCCTGTTTTCTTGGAATGATTTCTGGATATTTCTTAGCAGGAATTTTGATTTTTGTTATTAATAAGCAGAGTTTTGGCTGGACAATTTATTTTAATTTTTCTTTTTATAGCGTTTTTATTTATCTTTTCTTTGTTTATTTATCTTCACTTTTGGCGGGGTCTATTCCTTCGAGAATAGCTGCAAAGACAGAAATTAAAAATGCCCTGAGAGCAGAATGATGACACATTTTTTACTAGTTCGATTTTTGATTTATTTTTTAACACTCTTAATAATAATTCCTGTTCCTGTTGTTTTTGCGAACAAATGGAAATTAGCTCTCCCTGGTTACAAGTACAACTTTCCAAGTGAACATCGGTCTCATCCGAATTTCAAAATTGAATGGTGGTATTTTTCTGGAAATGTAAAAGATGAAAGCGGGAATAAATATTCTTTCATGTTAACTTTTTTTAGGAGAGGATTGCGTTTAGAAAAAACTTCTGAAGTGAATAGAAGTAGGTGGGCACTTAATAATTTGTACTTCTCTCATTTTTCCGTTTACAGTGCAAAAAAAAATAAACATTATTTTTCAGAAAAAATTAGCAGAGGTGCACTTGGTCAAGCAGGTGCATCCACAGAAAAATTTAAAGTATGGATTGACGATTGGAAGGCAGAAATTGCGGATCGAAATCAACCGAATAAAATATTAATTTTTGCAAAAAAAGATAAATTATATCTCGATTTTGAATTAGAACCGCAAAAAAATCCTGTAATTCACGGTACAAATGGAATAAGTCAAAAATCGTCTGGTTTAGGTCAAGCTTCACATTATTATTCTTATACAAGGTTGAAAGTGAATGGATCTCTTTCTATAGAAGGAAAAAGAATTGCTGTTAATGGTTCGGCTTGGATGGATCATGAGTTTGGTTCTAATCAACTTGGCAAAGAACAGATCGGTTGGGATTGGTTTAGTATTCAACTCTCAAATAATACTGAATTAATGCTATATCTTATGCGAAACAAAAGTGGTAGTTATGATTTAACAAGTAGTGGTTCATTAATTGCGAGTGATGGTAGTGTTATACACCTTTCTCTAAATGATTTTAAAATTAAGAATAAACGTTTTTGGAAAAGTAAAAAAAGCAAAGCTTTGTACCCTGTTGAATGGGTGATAGAAGTGCCTAAATATAATATTAATCTAAAAATCAAAGCTTTGCATGAAAAACAGGAATTAGATACTGCAAAGAGTACTCAAATTATTTATTGGGAAGGTGGAATAAATGTAGAAGGTTTAAGTCAAGGGATATCTGTGAATGGAGTAGGTTTTGTTGAAATGACAGGTTATGCTGAGTACGGAAGGCCTAAATTTTAAGATTTTTTAATGCGAGGAGATAACAATGTCTAAAACAGTAGGCGTAATCGGTCTTGGTCTCATGGGTTTGGCGATGAGTAAAAAATTAATAGAAGCAAATTTTGAAATTCAAGGTTTTGATATTGATCAAAATAGGGTTGATGAATTAGTTTCGGGAGGAGGAAAAAGTGTTTCTTCACCTAAAGAGGCTGCAAATGGAGCTGATTTTGTTATTACATCCTTGCTTTATAGCGAAGTAGTGCGAGAAGTTTGTCTTGGGAAAGACGGAATTTGCGAATCTGATAATAAGGGGTTGATAGTCATTGATACTTCTACATCTAGACCAGAAGATTCTATAAAAACTAGTTTGGATATGCAAAAAGCTGGATATCAATTTTTAGATGCCAGTTTAAGTGGTGGAAGTCCAGATGTACTCAAAAGAAATATGGTTGCGATGGTAGGAGGTGATGAAGAAGCATTTTCTAAAGCGAAAGAGGTTTTGGAGGTTTTTAGTCGATCTATTTACCATCTTGGCTCAAATGGTGCGGGAGCGAGAACGAAGTTAATAGTGAATCAAGTTTTAGGATTAAATAGGTTAGTCCTTGCAGAAGGTTTGGTAATGGGAATGAAAGCAGAAATGGATACAGAGACATTGTTGGAAGTTTTGAAAGATAGTGCAGCTTATAGTAAGGCTATGGATACTCGAGGAGAAATAATGATAAATGCTAAATATGATCCTCCTATTTCTAGGATTAAACAACATCATAAAGATGTTAGGCTTATTCTCGAACAAGGACAAAAACTTGCTTCTCCGACATTATTAAGTCAAATACATCTACAAGTTCTTCAGGCAGCTGAGCAAAGTGGGTTGGGAGAATCTGATACGGGGTCTATTATTGAAATATTTCGAAGGTTAGCAGGGATTCCAAGCAAATAAGTAAAGAGAATTTTACTTTTAATTAAATCTTTTCGAGTTCTATTCTGTAACTGTTAAAAGTAGCATTTTCGTATTCAGAAAGCATGTCGCCGGTTAGTTCGTTTGCCATACCTAATTCTTCATTTCCACCTGCAGGTATATGAACAACTCCCTTTCGGATTACTTCAGTAGTCTTAGCGACAAATTTAGTTTCCCCAAAGTCATTAAATAAGCGTATGTAATCACCGTTTTTAATATGACGTTTTTTTGCATCTTCTTTATTGATTGTTGCGACGTTAAAGTCATGTCGAAGAAGTTTGTTTGCATTGTTAAATGTTGAACTGGCACGAAAATATGTTTTAGGGGTTATCAATTTAAGTGGGTATTTCATTTGTTCAGGTTCAAGTAATTCTTTTGACGGAAAATATTCCGGAACAGAATGGATTTTATTTTCAAAATAAATCTGGGCTAGTCCGTGTTTTGTTTTAAGGTTCCATGAAGAATTTCCAGCAGGAATATCTAAAGTGAGAACTCCATTCTTTTTTAGTTTTTCTGTGGTAATTTTCTCAAACCAGGGAAATCGAGAATCTTGTCTGGCAAGATCGACTAAATTTTCAATCCACTGTTTAGAACTAGACCATGGAAATTCTTTTTTGAATCCCATTTCTTCAGCAAGTAAGCAGACAAAATCAAAATCATCTTTTGATTCTCCTAATGGTTTAAGTACGCCAGGAGAATAAAAAATCTGGTGTTTTGGTTTTCTTTCTTCAATGAGGTGATAAAATGTCGATCCAACACTCATGCCTTCAGTGATAGTGGAACGTTCCAACCAAGTTGAAGCGGGAATTATTATATCTGCACATTTAGCGGTTGGAGTGAGAAAAATTTCTGAGACTGCACAAAAATCAAGAGAAAGTAAGGCTTTTTTTGTTTTATTTGAATTTCCTCCTTGTCCGATAGGATTGCCCCACATAAATAAGCCAGCATGGATGTTTCCCCCGTAAGATTCAGGATTTAGGATTGCTTCTGCAATTTTTCCTACAGGGATAGTTCTTTTGACTGGATTTGGTATTGACCAATTATCCGTCATAATCTTTGACAATCCAGATTCTGTTGCTCTATCAAAATGAATGTCTTGACATGTGGATCCATGATTTAGGACTCCATCAATTGCTCCGCTTATCAAATTTAAAATATGTAAGGCCCTGACCGCGTTTTCCCCTTTTAATGTTCTTTGGTAGGCACCGTAATAAACTATTATTTTCCCATTTTTAAGTGCGGTGGCAATTTGTTGTACGCTAGATGAAGGTATTCCACACTCTTTTTCTACAACTTCTTTAGTCCATTTTTTAGAAGCATTTTTTAGGAATTTAAATGCAGTTATGTATTTTTCTCCATTTATTTCCTTTTCTATATCAATCATAGGTTTTTGAGTTATTTTGTAAGAAACTAACTGGTTTAACTTTTCGTCCCAAACTAAAGGGTCTCCATTTTTGTCGGTCATAAATTTGCCCGTAGATTTTTCAACTAGGAAAGGGGCATTTGTTTTTTCTCCAAGAAAGTTTTTATCTAAAGATTGTTCTTCGAGTACAACTTTTAGTACTCCAAGTGCTAACGCAGTATCGGTTGAAGGCTCAATGGGAATATGAATATCGGCGAACCGTTGAACTGTTTTAGTTTTCATTGGGTCTATGACTATGAATTTTGTTCCCTTGCGTTTCGCTTGTTGAAGCGATTGTGATAATCCTCTATATCCAGTTTCAACGGGGTTATTTCCCCAAAGAATAATCCAATCGCAAGTATCACTTTTTTTATTTTTTATTTGCCACTGACCGAGAACGTCATCACTTCCACCCAAAAAAGCATTCCAGCAAAGACTTCCTCTATTGAATGCTTCTATTGCACCACCCCATAGATTTAAAAGTCTCATAATAGTTGCAGACGCTCCATCTCTCCCACCGGGAAGAGTATGTTGAGATGAATAGTTGTATAATAAAACGCTATCATTTCCACCCTTAATCTTGGCAGCGTTTAAGCCATCCGCAATAGATGTTATGGCTTCATTCCATGAAATGCGTTCAAAAGAATTATATCCGTTTTTACCGCTTCCTTTTTTTCCAACTCTTTTCATTGGGTATAAAATTCTATCCGGATGATTGTATCTATCAGGTATCTGGAATCCTTTAATACAGGGTTTTATATCCATTCTTGGATTTGCACGAAATGATAAAATCTCTTCTCCTTTCGTTTGAACCTCAAAGCTACATGGATTATTTCCGCAATGGGGAGAACAAGTTGTAAAGGTAGTTTTTTTTAATTCATTCATTTTAAAACCTTTTAGGTCTTTAGTACGTGAATTAACACTTTACAGCGATGGGCAACCATCCTAACATACTTTGTATATTTTTTTCATATTTTCATTTCTAATTATACTGATGGAGGGCACAAATGGTTAAACGTGCTAAGGCCAATTCCAGTAACGAAAGATTATCTAAAAAATCAAATAAACCAGCAACTTGGGATACTATTATGCCTCTTCCTTCAAATCCAGAAACGGGAGAGACGGCTAATGATTTTTATATTCTAGATTGTGAAACACACGTTATGCCGGAGGACTATCGTCGTTTTATACAGTATTTTGAAGGTACCAAAACTTTTGAGTTTGCTCATGAAATGTGCAACCACTGGTTTTGGAAAGATCATAGAACAGGAAAACAAGCTGCGATTCATCCAGGAATGGACTGGCATATTGATAAAATTATTGCTGATATGGATCGTTCAGGTGTTGATCAAATTGCTTTGATGAGAGAGTCATTTATAGATACTGCAGGAGATAGTGCTCCTTTTTCAACAAATCAACATGTAATAGATGCAATAGAGAAATACCCTGATCGAGTAATTGGAGTATCAAATGTAGGACCCTTCTCAAAAAGAAAATTAAAAGATATTCTTTGGGAATTAGAATATCTACATGACAATTATAATTTTAAGTTCACAAAATTCTATCAACCGGAAGATTGTCCTATTAATGACAGAAGATTATGGCCTGTATATGAAATGTGTCAGGATAGAGGTATTGTTGCATTTTTTCATACCGGAATAACTATTAGGATGGGACCAACTCGTTATACTCTTCCAGTTTTATTAGATGAAGTTGCTTCGGATTTTCCTGATCTTAAGATAGTTGCATATCACGGAGGTTTCCCCTATTGGGAAGAATTGGTTACTCTGATGTGGAAACACCCACATATTTATGTTAGTTATTCCATCCTATTAACTTGGTTGATGCGAGCTCCTCATCGTTTTGCGCACATGGTTGGAACGACTCTGCAAATTGCCGGTGAAAATAGATTTGTTTGGGGTTCAGATTGGCCTGCATCTGATCCTTATCAATCTGTTGAAGCAATCCTTAAACTAGATATTCCTGAAGAATTACAGGAAAAATGGGGATATCCTCCACTTCCTAAAGATTTGAAAAAGAATTTTTTAGGGGGAACGTTAGCGAAACTGGCTGGAATTAACGTAGGAAGAAACAAATTAAATTTTCCAGGAGAAAATAAGCCTCCGAAGGGAAAAACTTCTGAAGGGGATAAAACAAGAAAAATTATGAGGAATAAGAAAAAGAAAAAGTAGTTAAAATGTCTTTTAAAAAACTAATCTATGGTCATATTTTTAGATTTTATGGCCATAGATTTTTTCTTTCTGTTACTATCCGGCAATATCTTCTCCACCATCTATTCTTATCACATTCCCTGTCATCCACTCAGTACTTGAAAGACAAAAAGTTGCTATTGCATTCGCAACTTTTTCTGGAGTCGTTAACTCTCCGTAGGGATTTACTCTTCTTGTGTTTTCTATCATTTCTGAATTCCCTGGGATTTTTCTTAATGCGGGAGTATCCGTAACTCCAGCTTGGATACTATTTGCAGTAATTCTTTTCTTTGCAAGTTCAACTGACAATTGTCTGATATGGCTCTCCAATGCAGCTTTTGCAGCAGAAACAGCTCCATATGTAGGCCAAATTCTATGACCTCCTGCACTAGTCATTGCAAAGATTCTTCCGTTTTCAGAAAAAAGATTTTTTGATACTAAGTCTTGAGTCCAATAAACAAGACTATGAGCCATCACGTCCAGCGTCATATCCATTTGCTTTGGGTTAATAGAATCACTTTGAACATCGGCAATAAAAGGTTTGAGTGTTCCAAAGGCGAGACTATGAAGCATAATTCGAATTTTAGTTGTAGAATTGCTCAATTTTTCATCTATTTCTCCGATTACATTTGCACGTTCTTCATGACCTGCAGCATTGATATTAAAAAAAACTGCTTTTGACCCATATTTCTCAATTTCTGTTTTAATTCTTTCAACGTTTGGAAGGGTAGCTTTCCTATCCAGATGAACTCCAAAAATATTCATTCCTTCTTTTGCTAGTCTCAAAGAAACTGCTTCTCCAAATCCACTGCTCGCACCAAGTATAAGAGCCCAGTTATCTTTTAACTCAGATGTATCCAAAGACTTTATCTCCCAAAATGTAGAAATTTTAGCTAAAATTTTATTTATTTTAACATTAAATCATATGTAAATGTATTTGCTTGTCATTAAAAGTTAATTTATCTTAAGCATTATTGAGTATTTGATGAAAAATAGAAAATTCTTAATATGAGGAATTACTTTATGAAAAATCCATCTCGTTCTGAGATAGAAAATGCAGTTAATAAAAAAACCTACGATGAACACAAAGCAGAGGGCCCACAGGGAGTAAGTTGTGCAATCATTACTGTGAGTGATACTAGAAATGAAGAAAATGATACTAGCGGAAGATTAATAATCAATTCATTAGTCGAGAATGGTCATAAAGCAGACTTTTATAAGATAGTTAAAGATGAACCAGAACAAATTCGGTCTTCTATTGAGACTTTTTCGGGAAATGATTCTGTGCAGGTCATACTTACAAATGGTGGTACTGGTATTACAAAAAGAGATACTACTTATGATGTTGTAGTTTCGATTTTAGACAAAGAAATGCCGGGGTTTGGTGAATTATTTCGCAATATTAGTTTTCAGGAAATTGGAACTCCCGCAATCCTTACTCGTGCAACAGCCGGAGTCTATAATGACACAATTGTGATGACTCTGCCTGGATCAGGTAATGCTTGTAGAACTGCTTTGGATAAAATCATAATTCCTGAAATTAGTCATATGGTAAGGGAAGTTTTAAGGTAGAAGTTTGCTAGAAACCTTTTATCTTTCAAGAATGGATGATATGTTTATACAGATTTTTCCAAGGGTTAATACGTTCAAATACTTTTTTACTAGGAGTTTTTCTTAAAATGGATAATATTGCAATATATCCTGGCACTTTTGACCCTCCTACTAATGGTCATATTGATTTAGTTAAGAGAAGTCTCCGTATGTTCGATAAAGTGATAGTTGCAATGTCAGTTAATCCAACTAAAACTCCTATGTTTAGTTTTGATGAAAGAAAACAGTTTTTCATGGATGAATTTCAAAATGAAGAGAGACTAAGTTTTGTTAGTTTTGACAAAGAACTTCTTGTTAGTTTTTCAAAAAAAGTAGGAGCACAAGTAATCATTAGAGGATTACGTGCAGTGAGCGATTTTGATTATGAACTGCAAATGACATTGATGAATCGTTATTTAGATGAGAGCGTTGAGACGATATTTCTAATGCCAATTCAAGAATACAGTTTCCTTAGTTCGAGTATAGTGAAGGAAGTTGCATCTTTGGGAGGAGATGTGAGTTCTATGGTTCCTTCCTCTGTTTTAAGTTCTTTGAAAGAGCAATTTAATAAATAAAAATTGGAGTTTTTTGAAATGAAATTATCATCAAGAATGGAGAAATTACCTCCGATTCCAACGCTTGCAATGAATACGAAAGCTGGAGAATTGAGAGCAAAAGGTGTAGACGTTATTTCATTTGCAGCTGGAGAGCCGGATTTCGATACTCCAGATCATATAAAAGAGGCTGCTTCAAAAGCTCTTTTTGATGGCGAGACCAAATACACTGCAGTAAAAGGAATTCCCTCTTTGAGAGAAGAAATATGTAATTGGGTACTTGATAACAAGGGTGTATCTTACGATCCCGAAAAAGAGGTAGTCGTAACAGTAGGGGGAAAACAATCCGTCTTTAATTCACTGCATTGTTTACTTGAAGAAGGAGATGAGGTAGTTATTCCTTCTCCTATTTGGGTTGCTTACGAACCAGTTGCGAATCTTACAGGAGCAAAAGTTGTCCTTGTTGAAGCTAAAGAAGAGAATGCATTTAAAGCAACGGCAGATGATTTTAAAAAGGCTATTACTTCAAAGACAAAATTAGTTGTTATCAATAGTCCTTGTAATCCTACAGGATGTGTTTATACGAGGGCTGAGTTAGAAAAACTATCTGAAGTTATCTTAGATTCTAATGCAATGATTCTTTCTGATGAGATTTACGGAAAGATTTTGTATGATGGGGAGGAACATGTTTCTATAGCAAGTATCTCCGAGGAGATGAAGCATAAAACATTAATTTTGGATGGATTTTCAAAGACTTATGCAATGACGGGCTGGAGAATGGGATATACTCTTGGTCCACCAGAGATAATCAAAGCTATGGATACTCTCCAAGGACAAAGCACAAGTAATGTTACTACATTTGCTCAGTATGGTGGAATTGCTGCTCTAAAAGGTTCTCACGATTTTCTTAATGATTGGATTGAAAAGTATGACGAAAGAAGAAAGAAAATTGTTGAAGGACTGCGAAGTATCGATGGTATTGATGTAGTTATGCCTAAAGGTGCATTTTATGTATTCCCAAGAATCAATGGTCTTTTCGGTTTGGAAGGTCCGGACGGGGTTTTGCAAAATTCTGTAGATGTTGGCCTCTTTTTCTTAGAGCATGCTAGATGTGCAGCTGTTCCAGGTGCTGGTTTTGGAGATGATAATTTTATACGCTTCTCCTATGCCACCTCAACAGAGAATATCTTAGAAGGTATTGATAGGATAGGATCTGCTGTAAGTATGCTTAAATAATGTATCTTTTTTCGCGTATTCTACAATTTATCGCAATGATTGATTGTTGTGTTGCACTTATATGGGGAATGTACAACCCTGCAGCATATGGTAAACAGTTAATTTTCTTGTTCACTGCGGTTCTTCTTTTTTATTCTGGAAGAGTTATACAGAATCGTTTTTTGCCTGACTCTCCAAAAATCTCTGTTAATCAAAAAGAGTAAAAAATAGAATTACTCCTATGGAAAGAATGAAGAACAATCATTTGTTGGATTGGATCAATAAAAGATCTATTTTCTATTTAGAAGAAAGTCTTGGTCCAGTTGAATCCGAAATCAGGGATATGTTTCGGAGTTCTTTCTCTGAAGATAAAACAGGTTTTGAGATTTACAAAGAAGTTCTTCCCCTCTCATTTGCACACCTAAGACTTTTAAGTGGATTGACCTTTGATTCTGTCTTTCAAGATTTAAATAATTTAAAAAACCTCTTTTATAAGAATGGTCCTGAAATTCAACCCGGAACACTTTATCTTCTGCTAACTTCTTTGAGTTCTACTCCCGGCAAGTTATCGTCTCTTGCAGTAGGAAGAGACGCATTTTTTAGCCTTTTGACGGTTAGGTTTGCCAAGGAAGATCTCAATGAAGAGCAAATGATAAATGAGTTGAAAACTTTTTGGAAAATACAAGATTCAGATGCTATTAGTCATACAATAGAGAGAGCGAAAAACTTTTCGAAACGTAATGAGAGTTTAAACCGTGGATTAGAATCTCTTTCAAGTGAATTCTATGACCAAATAGCTAATTTTTTTCCTGAGTATGATTCACATGATTATTCAGGATATACAAATATATGTGAACATGTTGATTTTAGTGAATTAGTTAGTAGAGTCAATATCCTAGAATATGCAAAAAACAACCTATATTCTATTAAAGATAAAACAAAAATTGCTCTTGTATTAAATTTCTGTAATGAGATTACTGGAAGTATGAAAGGATTCCTTGATGGGATTTTGCCATGGGAGAAAGAATTGATTACGTTTTTTCCTCCGATTTTTGATTCAATGTTGACTTGGGCAAGTCGTCTTAGATTGTTAGATGAAGGGGAATCTCCGATTGCCTATCCCGGTCGAGAAAGACTACCAGACTGGATTACGAAACTCTTTGAAAATGAAATCAAACAAGATGAAGTGAGTGAATTATTTCAATTCTTTGTCGGAATGGATACATATTTTATTGTTGGGATAAATGCAAATTCACGTGCAGAATATACAAATGTTCGATTTCTTGCTCCTCATTTTATAGAAGATTCGAAATTTGTTCTTCGACTAGTTTTTGGAGGTGAAATTGAAAGGAAAATCATTTTTGACCTTAATGAAAGAAAAGAGTTTTTGTGTGCAATGAATTTATTACAACAAAGAGATATACGGCTAGATATCTTCGTCCAAGACCAAGAGAAAAATCTTCGGTTTGGAGTGTCCAGATATTTGGAGGACTTTCATCAGCATATTACAGAGGTGAAAAATATGGTCTCCAATTATATGTTTAAAAATTTTGATGGTGATAAAGAAGATATGAAGATTGCGATTTTAGAGGAACTATCTAAGTAATTTCTGAGGACTCTAATTTTTTATTTCAACTAAGTGATAATTTTTCTTTCCTTTTCTAAGTAGAAAATATTTTCCAAAAAGGAGTTGTTTGTTCGTAATTTCTTTTTTTTCATCTGTTATTCTTTCGTTGTTGAGATAAATTCCTCCTCCTACAATATCCTTTCGAGACATGCTTTTTGATTTAGAAATACCTGTTTGGGTTAAGATATCTGTAAGCAAAATTGGAGAATCGTTTTTGTATACTGTAAAAGGCATTTCGTTAGAAACTGAAATTAAATCTTCCTCACTTATGCCATCTATATTACCTGTGAAAAGTAAATCCGAAACTCTCAATGCACTCTTTGTCGCAGAGTTTCCATGCACAAAAGAAGTGAT
This sequence comes from uncultured Nitrospinaceae bacterium, assembly GCA_964558115.1. GTDB lineage: Bacteria > UBA8248 > UBA8248 > UBA8248 > UBA8248 > UBA3496. The sequence goes on from CAZLCI010000015.1 coordinate 23,160, forward strand.
CAGGTTTGCAAGTTGAAGTTGTGCTTCTCTTTTTTCTGGATTTTCTTTTTGCGCGCTAGCAATTTCTTTGATTTCGTCTTCTGTAAGGAAAGTGAAATAGGACAAGAATCTTATAACATCTTCGTCGTTCGTTTGTATCCAGTATTGATAAAAACGATAAGGACTGGTTAGTTTCTGGTCTAACCAAATATTTCCTTCTTCGGTTTTCCCAAATTTCCTTCCGCTTGAAGTAGTAATTAGTGGAAAGGTAATTCCCCATAGGTTTTGTGCTCTCATTCTACGAATAAGTTCGATTCCCGCAGTTATGTTTCCCCATTGATCTGAGCCGCCTATTTGCAATTGGCATTTTTCAGTATCGAATAAATGAAGAAAATCGTAAGCTTGAAGAATCATGTAGGTGAATTCTGTATAAGAAATACCACGTTCGTTTATTCGGTTTTTTACAGATTCTTTTGACATCATGTATCCTATTGAAAAATTCTTTCCAATATCTCTTAAGAATTCAATCATGTTCATTTTGCTAAGCCAACTATTATTATTCAAAATCTTTGCAGAGTTTGTTCCGCAATCAAAATCGATTAAGTTTTGTAACTGAGATGTAATACCTGCTATATTTTTTTCTAAAATGTCTCCATCGAGAAGGTTCCTCTCTTCAGACTTGCCAGATGGGTCCCCAATCATTCCTGTCCCGCCCCCAATAAGTAAAATTGGTGTATGTCCATATTTTTGAAATCTTACGAGAGAGATAATAGGCATGAGACTTCCAATATGGAGGCTAGTTGCAGTAGGATCAAATCCACAGTATACACTGACGGATTTCTTGCAAAGTGAATCGATCATTTCTGGGTTATCTGTGTAATCGTGTAGTAGTCCTCTTTTTTCAAGATCTTCTACTATATTCATGAAAACTCCCGAACTGAATTTGAGGTATACTGAGTAACGGTTTTTGTTTTATAAAGCATTAGCGACGGTCCTTTATTCTTTTTACACGTTTTTTTTATAAGGGGAAAGTTCTTTGTCACTTGATTTTGATTTTAGAGGGAAAAAAGTTCTTCTCACTGGAGCGACAGGTGATGTTGGAAGTGTTCTTGCGGATTCTTTTTTACAATCTGGCGCGAAGCTTTTTGGTGTTGGAAGAAGTCCCGAGAAAATAGACGCTATGGAGGATATAAAAGGAATTGCTAAATATGTTTCTATTAATTTCAATCAAACAGAACAAATTAAGGATATTGCACAGCAGGGTCTGAATTGGCTAGGAGGATGTGATATCTTTGTTCACACGGCAGCGTATATGCAAGTAAATGATCCTTTGTCTCTTAGCGAAAGTGACTGGACATATGCTTTTAATATTAATTTGCTTGCACCCTATTTTTTTATCCAAGAATCTTTTCCTTTTTTAAGTAAGTCTGTTTCAGGTAGAATTATTTTGTTTGGTTCAGGTGCAGGAAAACATGGGGGAATAGGAACGAATCTCACTTATGGTGCATGCAAGGGTGGAATTTTAGCCATGACATTTAATTTAGCGAGAGAATTCGCAAAATCGAAAGTTACTGTAAATTGTTTGGTCCCAGGTCCTATAGATGGACATATGATGAGCCAATTTGATGCAAATACTTTGAAAGCTTCTTTGGCTAAACATCCAATGGGAAGGTTTGCAATGCCGAAGGAAATTGTTTCCGCGACTCTTTTTTTAGCAAGTGAGGAAACTGCACATATTACTGGAGAAGCATTTGACGTTAATGGTGGTTATTATACAGATTAAATAATGGGGTAGATCAGTTTATGGATAAAATTGGAAAACAGAAATATGAAGAGATGCTTTTGAAAAGAGGTTTTGTGTTTCCTTCCTTTGAACTGCTTTGCGACATGGATCCTGAACTTATTGAGCGATATGAAAGTCTCAAAGATTATATTATGGGCAAAGAGAGTGAGATGCCTGAAAAACTACGTGAACTATTTATATCTATAGCAATTGCAGTTCGTAATCCCTCTGCTCATAATCAAATTAAACTTCATTTGCAAAGAGCGATTAAATTAGGAGCAACATATCGGGAGTGTTTGGAAGCATTTGAATCAATACTAGCTCCGTGTGGTATGATGGTACTTATTGCAGGATGTGAGGCGTTAAAAGAGATTGTCGATGAAGAAAAAAACAGTTAAAATTATTTTGTCACTTTAGTAGAAGAGAGGAGAAATAAATGTTGGTACAAGAAATTGTATCTCGGTTTCCAGAAATTCCTGATGATCTAAAAGAAGAACCAGTTTTTGTGGCATATGTGAATGCATTTTCAGAACAGTTGTTAGTGGCACAGAAACCATCAAATTGTTCAGTAGAATATGGCGCTCCCAATCATTATTTTATGAAATTTATAAATCCGATCGGAATTTATAAAATTGGTTTGATGAAAAAAGAATTGCTACTCTCCCAGTTGCAATCTATGATGGAAGAGTTTGAAAAAGATCCGCAAGGGTTTCTTTCTAGTTTAGTTCCAGAAAATACATCAGATGAAGAAGTGAGAGGTCCTGGATGTGTTTAACTAATTTTAGTGCTATGAGGCATAATGTCTAGAATAGCAGTAGTTGGAGCTGGAGCAATAGGATGTGTATTTGGATCTAGATTGGCTTTTTTTACAAGTCATGAACTGATTTTCTGTGTAAGAACTCCATTCGATTTGGTGAAGGTCACTATCCCTTCTGGGAAAGATATGCGTGTAGATATGCATCCTACTAAAAGAAAAAATATAGATGAGAATGCTCAAAAAAAATCTTTAAGTCAGATTTCTTGCCCCGTTCGTTGCGAAACAGAACCAAGTAAAGTATCTCCAGTCGACTGGATTCTACTTGCAGTAAAAGGGCATCAGGTTGAGGGCGCATCCAGTTGGTTGCGTACACTTTGTAGTTCGGAAACATCCATTGCAGTTTTGCAAAATGGTGTTGAGCATTACGAAAGAGTTGCTCCTTTTTCTTTTGGAGCGAAGATACTTCCTGTAGTAGTGAATTGTCCGGCTGATAGATTCTCTCCAGGAGAAGTTACCCAGAATTCTCATGCAAAACTTGTTGCTTCATATTCAGAAGAGGGAAGAGAATTACAGAAGATTTTTTCTGAAACGGATCTTGCCGTAGAACTTACTTCTGATTTTATTACAGAAACTTGGAGTAAACTCTGTGTCAATGTAGCCGCAGGTCCAGCGACTGCGATAACTTCTGCAGGGAGAGGAATTGTCTCGGAGCCTTCTGTGTCAAATGTGTGTTATGAACTAACAAAAGAATGTGCGGAAGTTGCTAGAGCCGAAGGAGCTAAATTGCCACCAGATTTTGCAGAGAAAGTGATAGAACGGATTCATGGACAGCCTCCGAATGGAACAACATCGATGCTCGCAGATAAACTCGCAGGAAATCCCTTGGAAGCCGATGCAATGACAGGTGCTGTAATACGATATGCAATAAAACACGATATTTCTGTTCCGACTACCAAAACAATTCATGCATTATTGATGCAAATTAATCAAAAACATGATTTTTTGTAATTACTGGAAGTTAGCAAGAAGCTAGAAGAATATATGAGGAGTTAAAAATGGCAGAATTTGAAAACGTTTCAGTTGTAAAGGAAGCAAATATTTATTTTGAAGGAAAAGTTGTTAGTCATACTGTGAAATTTTCAGATGGGTCAATTAAAACTCTTGGGGTAATGTTGCCTGGCGAATTTGAATTTAGTACTCAGGAAAAAGAGCAGATGGAAATCTTAAGTGGAGAACTTGATGTTATCCTTCCAGGACAATCTAATTGGATGAAAATAGAAGAAGGGGAAACTTTTTATGTTCCTGCAGGTAGTACCTTTAAGGTGAAAATTCATGAAATTACGGATTATTGTTGTTCGTATGATTAGGAATCCTGATCTTTTATTTTAATCCCTTTCTTTTGAGCATAGTTTAAAAAATTGTCCCTGTTGCTTTTGTTTTCAAAAGACAATGGCGTTTGCCATTTTACTTTTAGAGTTCTACCGTTGTGCAATTCTATTTTTTCGCATTCGCGTGGGAAAAAAATGAAATCAAGGAATTTTCCCTTGGAAATTTTTCGTATTTCATTCCAATTTGCTTTGAAATGACCACCAAAGTTCATAGTATTGCTTTTGTACTCAATTCCTTCATCATTATATGTAAAATCTCCAGATGACCCCCAAGTTAGCATAGAAAATAACCATCGCCAAAATCCTCCAACTCTAAAGACTTGTTCTTTCATGAAATTTATATCCAAAAAAATGATTTAGTAGTATATGTACATTATGAGTTATTGTTTCATATATTTCTAGGATATATATTTTGAAAATCACTTCGAAAATATTTTGTTGCATTTTAAAAAAATAAGAAAAGGAAATACTTATGCGATTAAAAAATAAGAAAGCAATTGTTACTGGAGCAGGTGGCGGCATAGGAAGTGCTATCTGTTTCGATTTTGCAAAAGAGGGTGCTGCCGTAATATGTCTGGATATTAATGAAGAATCTGCAAATAAGACTGCTCAAAAAATAAAGGAAGATGGTGGTAATGCAATGGCTATGGTTGCTGATGTTTCTCAAGAGAGTGCAGCTGAGGAAGCTGTGAAATTAGCAGTAGATTCTTTTGGGGGACTTAATGTTCTTGTAAGTAACGCAATTATGGATCTTGAACATGGTCCTTTGACAGAGATAGATGCAGAGGATTGGCGAAGAGTCATGGATGTAAATTTCAACAGTTCTTTTCTTTTTTCAAAACATTCTATTCCTGAAATGGAAAAAGATGGAAGTGGCAGTATCATATTGATAGCATCTCAATTAGGTCGCGTAGCAAGACCTGGAAGACCTTGGTACTGCGGTGCTAAAGGAGGGTTGATTAACATGGCACGAGCAATCGCACTAGATCATGCAAAACAGGGGATACGTTGCAATACTATTTCTCCCGGTCCGATTGAAACCGGTCGTTATGTCAAAAATTACGATAACGTAGAACATGCACGTCAAAATAATTTCACTTTGTTTAATCGTTTAGGACGTCCCGATGAAATTTCTCCGGGAGCAGTATTCCTCGCTAGTGATGAATCTTCTTTTATGACAGGGTCAGATCTATTAATTGATGGTGGTTTTACTGCTGTATAATTTACACTCGGAAGAGGTTAGAAATGAAACAAAAATTCTTTTTAACAATTGCTGCATTGAGCGGTTTTATTTCTGTTGCAGCGGGCGCATTTGGTGCTCATGGCTTAGAAGGAAAGGTTGGTCCAAAAGAACTAGTTGCCTTTAAAACTGCTGCTGAATACCAAATGTATCATGCCTTAGCATTAGTTGCAGTGTCCTTAATCTCAGAACGATATCCTTCTCGTTTTTTGAAGGTTTCTGGATGGTTCTTTGTGATTGGTACTATTTTGTTTTCAGGTTCTTTGTATGTACTTGGTTCTACAGGTTCTCGTGCCCTGGTGCTTGTTGCTCCAGTAGGTGGAACTGCATTTTTAATAGGATGGATTTTCCTTTTTTGTGCGACTTTCGGTTTGAGGAAAAAGTAAAAGAACTTTTTTTCTTCTTTTTCGGAGGCTTTTCTATAGAATTATTCAATTATTGAATAGAATTCTCTTCCTGCGTCGCCAAGACCTTCACATCCTGTATCTGTTACAACTACGGTATCTTCTAATTTTACATAACCGACTTCTGGATGTCTTATGTCTGTTTCTATCGAAATCATCATGCCACTTTCTAGTTCTCTTTCTATATCTGGACCGAATCTAGGTTGTTCATGAGAAATCAAACCAACACCGTGAATAATAAAAGTACCGTAACTGCCGTGTCCAGATTCTTCTACTAGTTTTTCTCCTAGATTGTAAATTGTATTGTAGCGTTCCCCTTTTTGTATTGCAGAACGAACCTCATCTTGAATAGCGAGACAACTTATATATACATCAGAAGCTTCCTTTGACGGTTCTCCGCGGACACCCATTCTACAAACATCTGTCAGATAATCGTTTTCTGAACCACCAGCGTCTAGATGAAGAACTTCCCCTATTTCCCAATTTTTATTAGAGGGGGCACGAAGCATCTTTGTTCCAGCAGAAGTGAAAACCCAGAGAAAGCAAACTCCTCTATTCGTAAGTTCTCTTTCGACCGTCTGGGCAATTTCTCTAGTAGTGGCTCCACCTTTTCCAGATTGAAACCCGAGTTCAATAGCTTCGGCATCAGCTTCTGTGATTCTGCGCATTAGTTCAATTTCTTCATTTGATTTTACTGCTCTAAGTTCTTCTAGAACATAAAGTGCTTCTACAAAATTTGCATCAGGAAGTTCTTTTCTTATCGTATCGAGAGCACTTGATGGAATAAAATCTTTTTCCACTGCGATAGTCCCTTTTTCTAGACCCAATTTTTTAATCGCGTTTGCCGCATTTTTTCCTGAAACAGAAGTAACTCTTTGACAGTTGATTCTGTTTGCAAACCAAAGATTTTCCTCTGTAGCTTGTCCTGATTCATTTTGATGTCCTATATAAAAAGATTGATCTTGTTTGCCTTTTGGTACTCCAACTAAAGGAGTGTATTGACTTTCTCCGAAAGCAGTAAATCTTTCATGAAAGTGAAAAAAATATCCGCCAGATAGATATCGAATATTTTGTCTTGTGTTTGCAAGAACAAGATCAATTCCAGATTTATCCATGAGAGAATCGAATTTTTTTTCGTCGTATGGTATTTGCATTGTTTCCTCAAAGTAATTTTTTAGAAAATTAACTTAGTAACTCGAAATATTTTTTATTTTTTATTATAAACGCAGTTGACCTAGTAATTCATCCACTATACATTTTTTTCTTGTTTTTATGATATAGCCAATTAGACCGAAACTTGTTTTTTTTTGTGGAGTTTTAATGAGCCGTGTAACGCTTCTGTTCCAGTCTTCTATTGGAACTAAATTAGTAATGGCAGTCTCAGGACTTCTTCTGTTTCTTTTTGTGATTGCTCATGTTTCAGGAAACCTTCTAGTTTTTCTTGGACCAGAAGCCGCAAACGCTTATGCACAAAGTTTGAAAGATCTTGGTGGTCTTCTTTGGGTTGCTAGGATTGGTCTTCTTGTAGTTTTTATTATTCATATTGCTTCTGCGGTAAGACTTTGGAGAATCAATAAGAGTGCGAGACCTAACGATTATAATGAATTGGAATCTATGGCTACTTCCATTTCAGCGAAATCTATGATTTTGAGTGGTTCCTTAGTTCTTGTTTTTGTAATTTATCATTTGTTGCATTTTACCTTACATATAACAAATCCTGAATTAGGGACCCTAGTAGATTCTCAGGGAAGATTTGACGTGTATAAAATGATTGTTATTGGTTTTTCTGATGTAACAGTTTCAATTGTTTATATCGTAGCAATGATTCTTCTTGGATTGCATTTGAATCACGGAATTTCTAGTCTTTTCCAAACATTGGGGATAGCTAATTATGCGGAGAATACCGCTCTTAAAAAAGCGGGTTCCTTGTTGGCATTTTTGATTTCGGTAGGATTTATTTCTATTCCTTTATCCGTTATTGCTGGACTTTTGAAACTCCCTTAGAGAGGTTTTAGAATGAAAATAGATTCAAATATTCCTTCAGGACCCTTAGAGACTAAGTGGGATAACAGTCGTTTTGATATGAAACTCGTTAACCCTGCTAATAAAAGAAGATATAGAGTCATTGTTGTTGGTTCGGGACTAGCAGGAGGAGGAGTTGCAGCTTCACTCGGAGAACTTGGGTATAATGTAGATTGTTTTTGTTTCCAAGATAGTCCAAGAAGAGCGCATAGTATAGCAGCTCAGGGTGGTATTAATGCTGCAAAAAATTATCAAAATGATGGTGATAGTATTTATCGACTCTTCTACGATACAATTAAGGGCGGAGATTTCCGTTCACGTGAAGCGAATGTATATCGTCTAGCCCAGGTAAGTGCAAATATTATTGACCAATGTGTTGCTATGGGTGTCCCTTTTGCTCGCGAGTATGGTGGTCAGCTTGCAAATCGTTCTTTTGGAGGAGCGCAGGTTTCTCGAACTTTTTATGCAAGAGGACAAACAGGACAGCAATTGCTTTTGGGTGTATATGCGGCGTTAAGTAGACAGATCGAGACTGGTCAGGTCCGTATGCATACCAGAACAGAGATGCAAGATGTAGTTCTTGTTGACGGAAAAGCAAAAGGAATTATTACTAGGAATTTAGTTTCAGGAGAGTTAGAGGCTCATGCGGCAGATGCCGTTATTCTCGCAACAGGAGGATACGGCCCTGTTTTTTATCTTTCTACTAATGCAATGGGAAACAATGTAAGTGCTACTATTAAGGCGTATAAGAAAGGAGCCGGTTTCGCTAATCCTTGTTACACTCAGATTCATCCAACTTGTGTTCCTGTAACTGGAGATCATCAATCTAAACTCACATTAATGTCAGAGTCCTTGAGGAATGATGGACGTGTTTGGGCCCCTAAGACAGCTGGTGATAAACGTCATCCAGATGAAATACCTGAAGATGATCGGGACTATTACCTTGAACGTATGTATCCTAGTTTTGGAAACTTAGCTCCTAGAGATATTTCATCCAGAGCTGCCAAGCGTGCCTGTGATGAAGGTAGAGGTGTTGGTGATACAGGGTTGGGTGTTTATCTTGATTTCAGAGATTCTATTGAAAGATTAGGGTTAGATCTTGTCAAACAAAGATATGGAAACCTTTTCGATATGTATGAAAAAATTACCGGAGAGAATGCATATAGTGTTCCTATGAGAATTTATCCTGCTGTGCATTATACAATGGGTGGTTTGTGGGTAGATTATAATCTGATGAGTAATATCCCTGGACTTTTTGTGCTAGGAGAAGCTAATTTCTCAGACCACGGTGCGAATAGGCTCGGTGCAAGTGCCTTGATGCAAGGATTGGCAGATGGATATTTTGTTGCTCCATATACAGTGAGTAATTATCTTGCAGGGGAGAAATATGGAGAAATAACGAACGAAAAGGATGAGTTTAAAGAAGCTCTAAATGGTGTGAATTCTCATTTAGATCGTTTGCTTAATGTGAAAGGAAACCGAACGGTCACTTCTTTCCATAGAGAACTCGGTCTACTTTGTTGGGAATATTGTGGTATGTCTAGAACCAAAGAAGGTCTAGAGAAAGTTTTAAATTTAATTCCTGCTCTAAAAGAGGAATTTTGGCAAAATGTTAATGTTCCCGGGTCAGGTAGTCAAAATAATGGAGAACTTGAGAAAGCAGCTAGAGTTGCGGATTTTCTAGATTTTGGAGAACTGATGTGTAGAGATGCTCTGAGTAGGGAAGAGTCATGTGGTGGACATTTCAGAGAAGAACATCAGACTGAAGAAGGAGAAGCACTGAGGGATGACGAGAATTACTCACATGTTTCTGCATGGGAGTATAAAGGAGAATCTCAAGTTCCTGAACTTCATAAAGAAGAGTTAGAATTCGAATCAGTACAACCAAGTGTAAGGAGTTACAAATAATGAAATTAACTCTACGTGTCTGGCGTCAAAAGAATACTCAAGAAAAAGGAGATTTCGAGACATATGAGGTTGATAATATTATGCAAGAGATGTCCTTTCTTGAAATGTTAGATGTAACAAATGAAAAGTTGATTCTTGATGGTAAAGAACCAATTGCTTTTGACTATGATTGTAGAGAAGGAATATGTGGAATGTGTTCTCTTGTAATTAACGGAAAAGCACATGGTGGTAATAAAGGGACGACAACTTGTCAGTTGCATATGCGTTTTTTTAATGATGGGGATACGATTACAATTGAACCTTTTAGATCGAAAGCGTTTCCCGTAATCAAAGATTTGATAGTTGATCGTTCTTCTTTTGATAGAATTATTCAAAAAGGTGGCTATATTTCTGCTAATTCAGGAAGTGCTCCTGATGGAAATTCTATCTTAGTCCCTAAACAGGATTCAGATTTAGCAATGGACGCCGCGCAATGTATTGGATGTGGTGCATGTGTAGCTTCTTGTCCGAATGGTTCCGCAATGTTGTTTGTTTCTGCTAAAGTTTCTCATCTAGCAAATCTTCCCCAAGGTCACCCTGAACGCAAACAACGTGTTCTTAAAATGGTTGCCCAGATGGATAGTGAAGGATTCGGAAATTGTACTAATCATGCTGAATGTGAAGCGGCTTGTCCAAAAGAAATAAGTATTAGCCATATAGCAAAAATGAATCGAGAATTTATCAGCGCAACACTTTCAGGAAAATAAATTAATTCCAAAAATAATCTTTTTCAAGTTATAACAGAGGTAATACATTCGATCCCGTTATTTCTTGGATTGTTTACGTGCTTGCTTACTCTATTTATTTCAAAAGAAACTTCTGATGTATTCTCTAAAATTCCCTGTACTTTTTTTGGCGAATTAATTTCTGGGTTTAACCAATCTTCGTATTTATTATCTGAGAAAATTATAGGCATTCTTTCATGAATTTTTGAAATATTACCTTTTGCTTTTGTAGTAAGAATAGCACAAGTTTGTTTTTCTATTCCTTGTTCTGATATCCACTGATCCCAAATTCCAGCAAAGAAAAAAGGAGTTTTGTTTTTTAAAGAGATAAAGTAGGGTATTTTTTCTTCATTTTCTTTTTTCCACTCGAAAAAGCCATCTGCTGGGAGAAGACATCTCCTATAGCGAAATGGAGTTCTAAAAGAAGGTTTTTCTGTAATAGTTTCTAGACGTGCATTAATGAAAGAGGGGAGAGTTTTATTCTCTTTTGCCCAGAATGGAATCAATCCCCATTGTAAAAGTGAAAAAATAGGTTTTTTTTCTTCCATTCCAAGTAGAGTTGGAACATTTGTTCCAGGGCAGATATTGAAATTTGGTTCTATTATTTTACCTATAGAGAAGCCAGTTAATTTTTGGATACAATGTTCTGGTTCTGAAATTGAATATCTTCCACACATTTTGTACTTTCGAATTATATTTTTTGATTTTTTACTCGGACTCTTTCTGTAAAAAATCAAAGTCGCATCCTTCTGGAGCCTGTAGCACATGGTCGAGAAATAATTTTCCATAACCTCTGTTGTATTGAGGTTTAGGAGGATGCCAATTTTGTTTTCTGATTTCTAGTTCCTTTTCTTCTACAAGTAGATTAATTTTTCTTTTTGGGACATCAAGTTCTATTTCATCTCCATCTTCTACTAATGCTAGAGGTCCTCCTTTAGCAGCTTCAGGCGCAACATGCAAGATTGTTGTTCCCCCACAAGTTCCGCTCATGCGAGCATCAGAAATTCGTACTATATCTCTTACTCCTGCTTCTAAAAGTTTTTTTGGAATTGGCAAGAACCCTGATTCTGGAAAACCAGGAGCTCCTATTGGACCAGAATTTTGAAGTACAAAGATGCTATCTGCAGTTGCAGGTAAATCAGGGTCATCGATTCTTTTGTCCATATCTTCTTGAGATTTGAAAACCACTGCTTTTCCCTTATGTTGCAATTTTTCAGGGTCTGCTGCAGAAACTTTTAAAACAGCACCATCTGGAGCTAAACTTCCATATAAAACAACTAGTCCACCCTCAGGTGATATAGGTTTTTCTCTTTTGTAAATAACATCTTGCCATTTTTCAGGACCTTTAATATTTTCTAAATTTTCAGAAATAGATTTTCCTGTGACAGTAATGCAGTCACCATGTAAAAGAGGTTCTAATTCTTTCATTACACAAGGGATTCCTCCGGCTGCCGCGAGGTCTTCCATTAAATATTTTTCTCCTGATGGTCTAATATCAACAATAAGTGGAGTAGATTTAGATAGTTCGTCAAATAATTCTAAAGGCAGATCAATGCCTAACCTTCCTGCTATAGCAGGAAGGTGAACAACTGCGTTAGTTGATCCACCCACAGCCATTAAAATTCTAATAGCATTTTCAAAGGATTTTCTTGTGATAATTTTTGAAGGAGTGATACCTTTTTCTACCAGATTCATGATTTGTCTACCGCTTTCTTCCGCCAATCGAAGTCTTTTAGAATTCACGGCTGGAATTGCAGCCATTTCAGGTAACATCATACCCATTGCTTCTGCAATAGATGCCATGGTACATGCAGTTCCCATCACCATACATGTTCCAGCAGAAGGAAAAAGTTCATCTTGAACTTCATCTAGACTTTCGTCGTCAAATACTCCTGCTCTGTGTTCGTTCCAAAGACCTCTGCAGTCAGAACATGCTCCAATTCGCTTTCCTTTGTAGTGTCCTCCAATCATCGGACCCGCAGTAACCACCATGGACGGAATATCTGCGCTTGCAGCTCCCATAAGTTGTGCAGGAACTGTTTTGTCACAACCTCCCAATAGGATTGTTCCGTCGAGAGGAAGACCTTTTAACATTTCTTCTGTATCCATAGAGAGGAGGTTTCGGAAAAACATCGAAGTTGGGAACATATAAATTTCTGCAAGAGAAATAGTTGGAAATTCTAGAGGCAGACCTCCAGCCTGCCATACTCCACGTTTTACTGCCTCTGCTATCTCTCGAAGATGTCTGTGGCATGGATTAAGTTCACTCCAAGTTTGTGCGATTCCTATTATGGGCCGATCCAGATCTTCATTTGTTAGTCCAAATCCCTTGGCATATGCTTTTCTGATAAATGCGCTAAATTTTTTATCACCCATTCCGGTAAGTCGATTTTTTATGCCTTGCATATCTATGTTCCTTAAGCCACTTTTTTATAAATATTATATTTGCTATCTTCTATATATATTTTAATTGCTATTATTCTAGCATTTTAAGGTTTCTCTATGAAATTTGTTAGCTCATTTTGTAAAACTTCATTTTTTTCTATTGCCATGTCTGTTGTATTGGTATTTTCTTTTCTAGGATGTGGTTCTGAACGATTTGAGAATTCCAAGAAACTATTAGGAAAGATTACTCCAGAAATTCCTAGTTTGTCCCCAGGCGATGTTGTTGATAAAATTGCTTCAAATATTCCTTTTATGCAAGACGATCCTATAGTAGACGTTCCAAGAGGAAGCGTGAGTGTTAATACAAAACCTCATGGTGGAATGATTTTCTTTAACGGGATGAATCGTGGAAGAGCACTAAAAGGAAAGCCAATTATACTTAAGGGTATTAAATTTGGTTCTCATTCGATAACTGCACGGTTTCCTGAAAAAGTGCCCACAGTTTTCCATTTTAGACTTTTGAGAAAAAATACAAATTTTGTTGTGCCAGTAAAAAATGATAGCAGAGGAATGATTACTTTTAATATTTCTCCTTCACCCGCCGAAATCTTCGTAGGAAGTAAATTTTTGGGCACTGCTAATGCTAGGATATCAACAAAGAAATTAAGTATTGGTTCACATAGAGTTTGGATTAGGAAAAGGGGATTCCAATCATTTAGATTTGAAATAGATGTGAATCCGATACTCCACCATTTTTATTTTGTGGAAATGATCAAAAGTTTAGATGATAATGAAGGTTCACGAACATTTTCGGATAAAATCTTTAAGATTTTTTGATCCTTCCAAAATATATTTATGTTTGTGTTTAGAGGAATGATATATGGCCACAGAATTTATTTGGGCTTTGTGTTCTCATCGTGCAGGAGATGGTAGTCAAGTAAATCAAAAGGTCCCTGATAGACCTGCAACGCTAGATTATTTGGCGGAGGTGACTTCTGCTGCAGAGGAGTCTGGTTTTGCAAATATACTAGTTCCTTGTGGGACTCATTGTATAGATGCCTGGAATGTAGCATCCGCAGTATCCGCAAAAACAAAGAAAATAAAATTTCTAGTAGCCTTTCGTCCTGGAATTACAGGTCCAGTTTATGCAGCACAACAAGCCAATAGTTTGGATTATCTGACTAATGGGAGATGTACTCTCAATATTGTTACAGGGAGTACACCAGTAGATCAAAAAAGATATGGAGATCCGCTTCCTCATGAGGACAGATACAAAAGAACAGAAGAATTTCTTGAGATTGTTACTAGGCTTTGGAAGAACAAAGATCCACTAGATTACAATGGAAATTTCTTTTCTATTGAAAATTGCAGTATTTTCCCTGATAGGAATACTATGCCGAATCCACCTATCTACCTTGCAGGAAGTTCCGATCCAGGAAAAAATATTGCTGCTCGTTATGCAGATGTTCATATGATGTATGCAGCAGAACCGAAAACTCTTTCTGAGGATATAAAAGAGGTAACTGAGCTTTCGGAGAATTATGAAAGACATTCTCCTATTGAATTTGGAATTCGGCATTTGGTTTGTGTTAGAGAGACAAAGGAAGAGGCAAGAAAGGCTGCTGAAGCACTCATAGATAAAAGCGAATTGAAAAATACTGGGTTTTGGTTCGACATGAAAAATAATACTGAATCAGTTGGTCAAAAAAGAATAAATGAGATGGGTTCCAGAGATAATCTTTGGCTGACAGACACTATGTGGATGGGTGTCAACAGAGTAAGAGGCGGAGCTGGAACCATGTTTGTTGGAACACCAGATATGGTTGCGAGTACCATTCGTGAATATTATGACATTGGAATTCGTCATTTCATAATGAATGGTTGGCCTCATAAGGAAGAGGCAGAAATTTTTGGAAGAGAAGTTCTTCCTCTTTTGAAAGATATGGATCCCGTAGTTCTTTAATTTTTGGAAAAGTCATGACCACAAAAAGTAAACCAATTATTCTCGGAATTAGTGGAAGTTTGCGTAAAGATGCAAATACAGATAAATTGATGCAGTATATTTCAGGTCAGTTTGAAGGCAAAGACTGTGTTTTCGAATGGATACATCCAAAAAATTTCCAACTAAC
>CAZLCI010000016.1:0-37772 GCA_964558115.1 uncultured Nitrospinaceae bacterium
AAGAAATAGGAAAACACTTTTGGAGTGATTTCAAGGAAAACGACCCTCTTGGGAGAACAGATGTGGAGGCATGTCCTTGGTGTTATGAAATGGATGAATAATTTTTCTTTTATAAAATATTAATATAGAAGGGGGAAGCAAATGAAATTAATAAGGTTTGATTTTGAGGGAAATCAAAATTGGGGAATCTTAGAAAACGATTCTGTTTTTTCTGTAGTAGGTAGTGTCTATGAAGATTTTAAAAAAAGCGAAAAAGCCTATGGATTGAATGAGGTCAAGTTATTGGCTCCTGCAGAACCTAAAATCATGGTCTGTGTTGGAGTCAATTTTAAAAATGCGACAAATGCAGATGGAGATACAGTTACAGTTGAGAGAAGTTGTCCTAAGTGTTTTTTTAAACCTGCAAGTACACTATCTAATCCATTTGCTGGTGTTGAATATCCAGTTAATGCAAAAGATCCGCATTTAGAAGTAGAACTATGCGTTGTAATCAAGAAGAAAGCAAAAAATTTATCGATAGATGAAGTTTCAGATTATGTACTCGGTTATACATGCGGCAATGAACTTGGTGCAATGGACTATATAAGAGAAGACAATAATGTAACACGTGGTAGAGGCTTTGATACTTCGGGTCCACTTGGACCGCATCTTGAGACAGAGCTTGATACATCTAATCTAGCTCTTACAAGTAGAGTTAATGGAGAGGTTGTGCAAGAAGGAAATACCGATATGATGATTTTTAATCCTCTAGAGGTTGTGAAACACGTCACCTCTTTTATTACTCTACAACCAGGTGATGTCGTATGGACTGGAACACCACAAGGAAGGTCTCCTGTGAAAATAGGAGATAAGATGGAAGTTGAAGTAGAAGGTATTGGCATTTTAGAAAATGAAGTTTTGCCATACTAAAAAATAAATTTGTTTAATAGTTTAAAAGGTATCCTTTTTTTTTCTTTTTAGGGGGAAAAGATGGCTCGTTTAGAAGAAATTAGTACAGAAACAATGACTGAAGAACAAAGAGAGGTTTACTCAAAAACTAGACCTGGTCAAACAGGAACCGTACATGGACCTGCCGGACCATGGCAACGTAGCCCTCAGATGTACGAGCGTCTTGGATGGATGATTCCATTCATGAGAGATCATAGTGAAATACCTGGAAAAACAAGAGAATTTGCTATTCTACTTACAGTAATTCTATGGAATTCGATGTATCCATTTAAAAGACATCATGCTGCAGCTATTAAGAATGGTGTTGAGCAAGACCTAATAGACGCATTGGAAATAGGTGAGAGACCGCTATTTAAGGATCCTAACGACGAAACTATTTATGATTTTTGTGTTGAGTTGCGAGAAAAACAATTTGTTTCGAATGAAACATATGATAAAGCCTTGGATTTTTTAGGTGAAAAAGGACTTGTAGAGTTTGTGGGTTTGATTGGGTTGTATACTTCTATTGCATTTACAGTCAATGTATTTGAAGTCCCAGTGATCGATTGAATCTTTAGGGAAGAAACCTGTTTTGGGAATCACTAAATTTAATTTTATCGACAAGAAAATTATTGTTACAGGTGGAACGCGCGGAATTGGGGAAGGAATTGTTAAAGCTTTTTCGCAAGCAGGTGCTAAGGTGTTTTTTTTGGGACTTGATACTTCAAGGGGCGAAATTCTCGAGTCTCGACTTCGATCTGAGAATTTAAAAGTTTCTTTTTCTCAATGTGATGTTACTAATGAAGAACAAGTGAAGGAAGTTTATAAGAAGATAGTTGATCTGACTGGTCGTATTGATGTTCTAATTAATAATGTAGGCGGATGGGAAAATCAACAGTCTGTCTTAAATACATCTTTAGAAGAGTGGGAAAAGATTGTCTCTATGAATTTAAGAAGTGTTTTTTTATGTTCAAAACAAATCATTCCTGTTTTTCAATCACAAAGAAGTGGAAGAATTGTGAATATAAGTTCAATAGGTAGTCTTACTATTGAAAAATCTGCTTCCTCTCCTCCTTATATAGCTGCAAAAGCAGGAGTAAATGCCCTTGGACGTGTGTTGGCTGCTGAATTAGCTGAATATAATGTTACAGTGAATACTTTGGCACCGTCGACAACAGAAACAGAAAGACTTATTGAGGTCAGAAGCAAAGAGCAACGAGAACAGATGGCTGAAAGAACTTTATTTAGTCGTCTCTCGAAAGTAGAAGAAGTAGTTAACTGGGTTCTCTTTCTTTCTGCCCCTGAATCCTCTTATTTGACAGGACAAACTATTAGTGTGAATGGTGGAAGATTAATGATTTGATTTTATCAGAAAAAAAGCCTCTTCCTGATAAAAAAGAAAGAGGCTTTTTGAAATTTATTTAAGTCCTAAAATCTTTGCTGGATTTTTCTTGATCATAGTATCAATATCTTTTTTTGAAATCCCACAAAAATTCATCATATTAGCAAAAACTTCCATTCCAATTGCAGGAGGTGGACTAGTATGATTTCCTCCATCTGTAATTAATGTGCAGTGTTGAGGTCCTACTGCTTTTATCATTGCTGCAGCTTCTCTAGGATGTTTCCCAGCGAAAAGAGGATTGCAGGCGTTGTATGAAATATTATGTAAAGCACCCTGAGCAGCTATCTTTTTTACCCAATCATGAGTAAATGCCGCATTTCCGTTAGGGTGTTCAACCATTAACTTAACTTTTTTACTCTTCTTTTTTGCGGCTTTAAATAAATTAAATGTTTCTTCTGGTGAGAGATGACCATTTGAAAGAATCAGATCATATTTTATGACAGCTTCTATAATTTTATGGAGATCGTCGGTTAGTTTTTTAGTCCCAGGGTTATAGATACTTATCGGTTCTACTTTTTGGCCAAACTTGAAATGAGTGAAAAGATGTCCTTGTTTGGGTTTGCTGTGTTGGTGAAGCGAATCCATTGTAGGCATTTGTATAACCTTAACTCCTTCCCCAACTGACATCATTACACACCGGTAGTTAATTCCTCCTTGAGGATGATTACATGCATGTAAACTAAAGCAATCAATATCTGGCACAGCTCTATTCGTTAGGATGGCTTTGTGAGTAGTTGGTCTGAAATGATCTTTGAAGACAATTGCTCTCATCCCCATCTCAACGGCAACTCTAGCAATATCTATCGTGTCTCCCCATCGTTCTACGCAATCTGGTCCAGAGTGTATATGAAGGTCACATGATCCAGTGATATCTACGTTCTTTTTTTCGAGATATATATTCGTCCATTTTTTTTCCATGTTTCTCCTCCAGTTTTGTGATATTTTAAAAAAAGAATTCCTTAAAAGTTGAATAATGAACATATTATGTTGAACTTCTTATGTTCGTAGCATTTCACTTTTTTGGATTTATATGTATTATTTGTATGACCTAATGCATTATACAATAAAAAAGCTGATTTACAACCCAATTGGAATCCTTATGTGTTCAAGGTGACATAGGGACGGAGTTGGTTTTTCTTTTTCTATTCCATATTTTGGAGTATATGTTGGATTTAGCAGGAAAAATAGTATTTATTTCTGGGGCTGCTCAAGGAATTGGTTTGGTATCAGCTCGAAAATTTATTTCTGAAGGTGCGAAGGTGATAGCAGTGGACCAACAGAAAGACAAACTTGATTTGTTGTCTTTAGAGGGAGAGGGATCGATTTTTTCCATTCAGGCAGACCTCGGTAATGAAAAAGAAATAGAAAATTCATTTAAGTCTGGATGTGAGTATTTTGGAGGACTTGATATTTTGTTGAATTGTGCAGTGCTTCGTTCAAATATGCCTCTCAAAGATTTAGATGAAAAATCCATTGGACCTGCCTTAGATGTTGGAATAAAAGGAAATATTTTGTGTAGTAAATTTTCAAGTGAATATATGAAAAAAAGAGGTGGGGGAGTGATTGTAAATATGTCTAGTTTCTACGCTCGAACACCTGCAAAAGAAAGAATAGTTTATGTAGCTGTTAAGAGCGCAACAGAGGGATTAACAAGGGCACTAGCAGTAGAACTAGCTGAATATAATATTCGGGTGAATGCGATTGCACCAGGTCCTATTCTTACAGATAGAAGGGTAGAACTTGGGCATGGGAAAGACGGAAAAATGGACAAACGATATGAGAATTTATTGATGAAACGTTTTGGAAATGTAGAAGAAATTATTGAAGTAATTATTTTTCTAGTTACAGAAAAATCCTCATATATTACGGGTCAAACTATAGTGGTTGATGGCGGCATAACGATAGCATAGTTTAAATGGAGGTGAATATTGAATTTATCTAACAAGGTGTCTTTGGTAACAGGTGGAAATCGTGGAATTGGAAAATTCATATCTCTTTCTCTTGCCGAGGAAGGTTCTTCAGTCGCTGTTCATTATAATCAGGATAAAAAGGGGGCTGAGTCTGTAGTTAAAGAGATTAGAGAAAGTGGAGGTAATGCAGAGGTTTTTCAAGCAGATGTTAGTCAAAGAGGAAGTGTAGAAAAAATGATTAAGAATTGTAGCCAGTCATTAGGACAGATCGATGTTCTTGTAAATAATGCTAGGCAGTTGGTAAAGGGAAGAGAGTTTATGGATTTGGAATGGGATAAAGATTATCAACCACATATAGATGTTATGTTAAAAGGAACTTTTAATTGTTGTCAGGTTGTTTTGCCTTCAATGATTGAGAGAAAGAATGGACGTATAATTAATATGCTTAGTACAGTTATTGCTGAATCAAGACCAAGAACGAATTCTTATGGGAGTATTAAATCTGCATTGTTCTTTTTCTCAAAAAATCTCGCAACAGAGATGGGTCCAAATGGAATAACAGTGAATATGGTTTCCCCTGGGTTGATCGCTACTGAGAGACAAATTCTTCATTCCTCAGGTTATCAAGAGGACTATATCAATGAAACTCCTATGGGAAGACTTGGAATTCCTTCTGATATTACAGGAACTATCAATTTCCTTGCTAGTGATAATTCTTCTTTCGTAACTGGTGCGAATATTCCGGTTTCTGGTGGGAAGACAATTTTTTAAATAATTATAATTTTGTTTTGGAGGAATAAAAGTGAATTTCACAGAAAAAGAAGGTGTTAGAAGACACAAAAAGTTAAGAGAAAATATGGCAGAAGCAAATGTTGATGTTCTGGTAGTTTATGGAAATAATGGAAGGATGGGAATTTATTCTGGTAATCTTGCGTATGTTAGTAATTTCATTTCTTTTTCAGGTCAACAGGCGCTAGTGTTTCCATTGGAAGGAGACCCTGTTCTTTTTGTTGGAGTAGAAAATCAAAGAATTGAAGCAATTAGGAAAAGTTGGATTAAAGATACGCGTTGTGAAGCTATGACATCTGTAACTATGCAAGTTTGTAATTATTTGAATGAAATAGGTGTGGAAGGTAAGAGAGTCGGAGTTTCCTCATTTTCGATTATGCCTGTTTCTTGGTACGAACAATTTCTGCAGAATCTCTCACCAAAAGAATGGATAGATGCAAGTGAAATGGTATGGAAAGAACGTTTGATTCAAAGTGATGAAGAAATAATAATGTCAAAACATTCTGCTAGGCTTGGAGATGCAGCATGGAATCGTATCAGGGAATGTGCACAAGAAGGGATATCTGAGCTAGAGATTCGTGCTGAAATGGATGCTGTCATGTTGCCTGGAGCAGGTACTGAAAATTTCAATATGATGGGTCTTGGAAGTATGGCGAATGGAGGAGAAACTCCGTGGGGCTACGTTATTCCTCAAACTGACAGAAAAATGGAAAAAGGAGATGCTGTACTATTGGAGATTTCTCCTAGAGTGAACGGTTATTGGAATCAGTTAGTGAGAGTACTGTGTCTTGGTCAACCTGAGAGTTGGTTAACTGAGGCATATGACCTTGTTCGTCGAGCAAGAGATGCAACTTTGGAAGTGCTCGGACCAGATAAACCGATGATTGGATTGGTGGATGCTATGAACAAAGTATTTGCTGATAGTGGACGTGAAGTGTGGCCTTATGGTCTAGTCCATTTGACAGGACTGGATTTGACTGATTATATGATTACACCAAAATCAACAGGGACATTAAAACCGAATCAGATAGTAACGGTTCATCCTATGTATCAACTCAGTTCAAACAGACAAATTTTCTGGGGTGAAAGTTATGTGATTACGGAAGATGGTTTTGAACCTATTAATATTAGTTCGGATAAACTAGAAGTTAAATAATTTTCTAAGTTAGCTACTAAATTTAATACTAGGGGGACAATAAAATGATTTATGAAATGAGAACCTACACTTTACAACCAGGAATGGTACCGGAATTCCTTGGCCGATTTGAAAAGTGTTTAGAAGACAGATTGAAAATATCTAAATTGACAGCTTTCTTTTATACTGAGTCTGGTGCAGGTGAGTTGAACCAAGTTATACATATTTGGGAATATGAGGATGCAGATCATAGAATGGACATCCGTAAATCTTTAAATGATTTGCCTAATTGGCCACCTCCTGTAAGAGATCTTGTAGTTAAACAAGAGAGCAGATTAATGTCTCCTGCTCCATTTCCTGAGAAACCTCTTGAAGGTGAACTTGGAAATATTTATGAAATACGTACATATACATTTCAACCTGGAAAAATACCTCTTGTAATTGAAAGATGGGATAAGATTATTCATGAAAGGATGAAAATATCTCCTCTGGCAGCATGTTGGTTTACGGAATTTGGCCCATTAAATACTTGGACCCATGTATGGCCTTATAAGAGTTTTCAAGAACGAATAGATGTAAGAAAAGCGCAAGCAAAACTAGATGGTTGGCCACCAGATACTAGAGAATTTATGTTGAGTCAGGAAAACCGTCTAGTCATTCCTGCTCCATTTTCTCCGATGCGTTAGATTTTTTGGATTATTTTTATTTTTCTTATGAGATAGATTTAATATTGGAGTTATTAGATGAAAATTCAGAGATTTGCTCAGTCTACTTTTGTGATAGAAAATAACGAAGGAAAACGTCTTCTCATTGATCCAGGGACTTCTGGTTATGCTGGATGTAGAAATATGACAGATTATGGGAAAGTAGATTTGATCGTAATTACTCATAGTCATCAAGATCATTTTGATATTGCAGGAACAAAAGAGTTAGTATCTGCTTATAGCCCTAAAATTCTTACAAATCCAGAGATACATACAATTTTGCAAGCAGAAACAGTTGCTTCAAGAGTTGTACATATAGGAGATTTTATAGAGGAAGAGGGTTTTTCGTTAACATTAACAAAAACAGATCATAATCCTGGCGGAAACTGGATTGTGAATTTTGGCGTTGTTGTAGAGTCTGATGAAAAGAGTGTGTATCACCCAAGTGACACACGTTTAATTCAGCCCCAGTTACTGCCTAAAGACAAAGTTTCTGAACCTGATGTTCTTTTTGTTCCAATAAGCAATAGGGGATTGGTAATGGGAATCGATGACGCATTATTTTTCACAAACGCGTTAGTTCCAAAAATCGTTGTGCCAATTCATTATGAAAGTGCTCATGATATTGGAAGAGTACTTCCTGAGCATTTTGAAGATCGTTTGAATATCTTAAAGGAGCATTTGACTGCTCTTAATGATGTCGAAGTAAAGATCATGAATTATGGAGAAGAGTTGGTATTGTAAAATTTTTCTTTCTTTTTATCTCATTCTAATTCTCGTAATCTTTTCACACCTTCTCATTCTGAGGAGGTGTGTTGACTTCTATATGGCCACAGTTTAAAGTAATAAATATATAACCTATAAAAAATTGTTTACAAGAACATTTAGCAGTGCTGAGTGGTCTTGTTTTAGATTTTATTTTTAGTTTCTTAAGCTATTAATTCTGTTTTTAAAAATAGAGGAGGTAGGTATGAAACGTATTTGGTTATTCCCGTTTTTTCTAATTTTTGCTCTGATTCTCTCAACACATGCAATTTCAGCTCCAAAAGGAAAGGCTATTTTCGGATTTGCTGGAAGTGTAAAAACATTTGATCCGCACAGAATCACTGGTTTTTCTAATAGTAGTCACTATCCTATGGTTTTTGATAATTTAATTTTTAGAACTAAGGACGGAAAGCTTGTTCCAAAACTTGCAAAATCATATCGACAAATAAATTCAACTTTATGGGAGTTTAAATTACAAACAGGAGTTAAATTCTCTAATGGTGAGGATATGGATGCGCATGCAGTTAAATTTAGTTTAGAACGTATAGTGAATCCTAAATTAAAAAGTAGGCAAATAAGCTATTTTAGAAATATTAAAAAAGTTGAAGTAGTAGATAAATATACTGCTAGGGTACATCTCAAAAAGAGAGATATGTTTTTTCTTCCACCTTTAAGTCAGTATGGACAGATTGTTCCTCCAAAATACTACTCTGGTAAAAGTAAAAAACATCTTGCAAGAAATCCAGTGGGAAGCGGTCCTTACATTCTTAAAAAGTGGAAAGGTAAATATCAGTTTCATTATGAAGCCGTTTCTAATTATTGGGATAAAAGATATCTTCCTCAAATCAAGACTGTGATCGTGAATATTATTCCTGAACCAACTACTCGCATGGCAGCTCTAGTAGCTGGTGATGTTGATTTTGCAGATTCTGTTTCTCCTCAGTTAATAACAATGGCAAAAGCTAACCCACAAATCCAAGTTGTTGCTGTGCCCTCATCTAGAACTTGTTATTTGTATCCGATAATAAAAAAGGGTTCTCCTTGGGAAAACGTTAAAGTTCGACAAGCAGTAAATTATGCTTTAGATAAAGATGCTTTAGTAAATACTGTTTTAGAAGGCTATGGAAGAGTAATCCCAACAAATGTGGGACCTGATAGTTATGGTTATAATCCAGCTCTAAAACCCTATCCCTACGATCCTGCGAAAGCAAAAAAACTTCTTTCTGAAGCTGGTTATGGAAAGGGTATCTCTACAGAAATATGGATGCCATTAGGAAGGTATTTAAAAGGAAAAGCAGTTGCAGAAGCTATGGTAAATATGCTTTCAAAAGTTGGGATTAAAGCAAAGTTGAAAGTTGCTGAATGGGGTGTTGTTAAAAAAAGGATGAAAGCCCGCTGGAAACCAAAAGTGAAATCTTTCCTTAGAATGGGATGTAGAATGGATTCAAATCTGCATTCTGAACATATGTATGCAGGAACGATACATAGTCGTTCTACTTGGGGTGGATTTAGAGGAAAGTGGATGGACAATTTAATAGATGATGCAAGGGCTACAGTAGACGATGCAAAACGTTTAAAAAAATATCAAGAAGTTAATAGAGTGATTCATGAAAAAGCGATAATGGGATTCTTGTATCAGCAACATCAAGTTGTGGCTAAGAACAAAAGATTAAATTACACACCAAGAACAAATGGATTTGTTATCCCAGCAGAGTTGAGTTTGAAATAATTTCATTATTTGGCCGAATACAATTGAGTATTCGGCCAAATTAAAGTTCCTTGAAAGATTTAGGTGCATGAATGACAAGTTTTATTATTAGGCGTGCATTGCAAGCTCTTGTACTAATCAAGTGCGTATTGATTTTTGTTTTTCTGCTTCTCCATATTAGTGGTGATCCTATTTCAGTAATGCTTCCTGAGGAAGCAACCAAGGAAGAAGAAGCTCTTTTACGTAAACAGTATGGTTTTGATAAGCCTCTCATAGTCCAGTATGGGATGTTTTTTTCTAAGGTCTTGCAAGGTAGCTTTGGAGACTCTTTTGAGACTGAAGAACCTGCACTGGGTTTAGTCTTAAGTCATATGCCTGCAACAATACAACTCGCTGGGACAGCATTTATTGTATCAATTTTAATTGGTCTGCCACTCGGTTGTTTTGCGGCACTAAAAGAACATTCCATGCTTGATAGAGTTTGTATGATTGGTGCGGTATTAGGTCAAGCTCTGCCCGGATTTTGGTTAGGATTGATTTTGATACTGATTTTTGCAGTTAATCTTCGACTCCTTCCTTCTTTTGGTTATGGGAATTGGTCCCATTTGATAATGCCAGGGATTGCTGCGTCTGTTTTTCATACAGCAAGGTTAGCCAGATTAATGCGTTCTGAAATGTTAGAAGTACTTCGCGCAAATTATATAATTACAGCTAGATCAAAAGGACTAATGGAAAGAATTGTTTTATTTAGACACGCAATGAAAAATTCAGCGATCCCGATTGTTACAGTTTTGGGATTAGACTTAGCTCTGACACTTGGTGGAACAGTAATCATAGAAACTGTTTTTGCGTGGCCTGGTGTTGGAAGATTGACTGTTGAAGCGATCAATACTAGAGATTTTCCTGTAGTCCAAGCTGCAGTTTTTGTACTTGCTTCAACTTTTGTTTTAATCAATATGATAGTTGATATTATTTACACATTCTTGGATCCAAGGATTAAATTTGAATGAAAAATGTTAGGGATGAAGCAAACGAATTTATAATTTCTAAAAAACAATGGGAAGACGAACTTCCTCCGGAAACTACGTGGGGTAGCAGATTGTTAACTTCTCTTTGGAGACAGAAACCTGCTTTGTTTGGAGTTTTTATATTATTTTCAGTCTTATTACTTGCTATTTTTGCTCCCATTATTTCTCCTTTTGATCCAGATGAACAGTTATTTAAAAGAGCAATGAAGCCACCTCTGACAGTTTTTGATGGAAAGATATTATTTATGGGAAGTGACCATTTAGGAAGGGATCTGTTTAGTCGAATAATTTATGGCTCTCAGGTATCAATTATAGTTGGGTTTTTTTCTGTTTTCTTTTCCGGAGGTATTGGACTTATGGTAGGTCTGATTTCTGGGTACTTTGGAGGTAAGGTTGATTATTTTTTAATGAGACTTGCTGATTTTGTTTTGTCTTTCCCATTCATTTTGATGGCTCTGGCATTTATATCTATTCTTGGTTCAAGTTTATTTTTAATAATTTTTGCTATTTCAACACGTTTGTGGGTTATATACGCAAGGGTAGTTCGGGGTAGTGTTCTTTCATTAAGAGAAACAGAATTTATTATTTCTGCGAAAGCAGTTGGTGGGAGTCCACTTCGGATTATTTTGAGACATCTTATGCCTAATGTGATTCCACCTGTAATAATTATTGCATCTTTGTATCTTGGAAGAATGATCATTATTGAAGCAGGTTTAAGCTTTCTTGGTTTAGGAGTTCCTCCACCAACCCCAACATGGGGAGGATTGTTAGCAGAAGGACGCTCCTATATTTATGTTTCATGGTGGATTGTTACGTTTCCAGGTCTTGCAATTACAATTACAGTTCTAGGTACTAACCTAGTAGGAGATTGGTTACGTGATGTCCTTGATCCTCGTTTGAGAACGGGATAGATTTTGGTAATGTCATTTTATTTTTTACCTAAATTTGATAAAGAGAAACAACCTAAGATCATTGCTGAGAGCATAATCATCAATACTATAAAAGAAAGCATATAGTTTCCTGTGATGTCATGATTGAATCCTGCTAGGAGCGGTCCAGTTGCCCCTCCGACGCCATAAAAGATTTGCAGTAGTCCCATGATAATGCCAAGCTGTTTCCCTTGGAAAGTATCTGCAGATTGGGCGGCATAGCAGGAAGTTAGTCCACCACCACCGATTCCAAAAATTATTCCAAAAAAGTACCCCCAATAACTATTTGCCTCTAAAAAAGGAATTAATATAAGTAGAATTACAGATGAAAGTGAGATAGTACTCACAATTGCCATTGTATATTTCCTTCCTATATAGTCACTGATCCAACCAGAAAACAAACTTCCCGTTATTCTAAAAAACCCCGACATTCCTAGTATTATTGCAGCATTTGACATGCTGTATTTTACATCGATCATATATATTTGAAGTTGACTAATAATAGTGTTGCTGAAAATGCCTATAGAAAAATTCATAAATCCAAGTATCCAGAATTGTTTTGAAGTTTTTACATTTTGAATAACTTTTAAAATTTGTGATATTGAAGTTTTCTTTTTTTGTTCGGAATTAAGTTCTTTTAATTGTTCGTTTTCTTGTTCGGAATCTACAGTTTTTGATTTATTTCTCATGAATATAAAATTTGAGGGTCCAATGATTAGAATTAGGAGTAAACCGAAGAAAAGAGTTGCGTTTCTCCAACCATATATGCGCATGATATATTCGAGAGCAGGAATTAGAAAAATAGCTCCTATTCCAGGACCTGAAAAAACAATTCCAGTAGCGAGACCTCTTTTTTTTGAGAACCAAATTGGCATGAGTGCACTGTGCATAGCAAATCCACTACAAGCTTGTCCGACTGAAAGGAAAATTCCGATTAAGAAGTAAACATGCCATATTGCAGATATGAAATATCCTCCGCTTAATCCTATCCCAATAATGATCGAGCCTAAAGGAATAACTGCTCTCGCTCCATATTTTTCAAAAAAAGAACCGACAAATGGACCGATTAGAGCATAAAGAACCATCATCAGCGAAAATGCTCCCCCTAAAGTTCCTCTGCTCCATCCATATTCTTCAATGAGTGCAACCTGAAATAAAGAAAAAGACATCCTTGCACTACCGTGTGTCGATAGTGTAAGGAAAGATAGAACTACAATAAGCCACCCATAATATGTAAACGTTTGCTCATTTTTTTTCATGTTCATAGAATTTTCAGTCAAATTTAACGAATTTATAATCTATTTTTTGAATCAGTAAGAAGTTAAAATATAGTTCAAGAAATTGATTTGCCACCATCTATGATAATGGTTTGTCCTGTTACGTAATTCGATGCAGATGAAGATAAGTAAATGACAGTACCAATTAAATCCTCAGGGAATCCTAATCTTTTTAGAGGCGTTTTTTTAGATGCTTTCTCTTTTGATCCCGCCTCGGTATAGACTCTTGCAGTCATTGGCGTATCAAGATTACTTGGTGCTATAGAATTAACATTAATATTATACTTGCCCCATTCATTGGCGAGTACTTTAGTAAGTGAAATAATGGCTCCTTTACTAGATGCATATGCTGCAGCACCCTTCGCACCTTTCATCCCTTGAAGTGATGAGGTATTGACTATTTTTCCATTGAGATTTGGAATCATCGTTTGTTTTGCAACTTCTTGTGCTACAAAGAACATTCCTGATAAATTAATATCTATAACTTCTTCCCAAATTTCTTTTCTTATATCTTCGGCTTCTATCCTAGGATTTATTCCTGCATTGTTGAAAAGAATATCTATTCTTTTGAAGTGACTTATAGATTTTTTAACTACTTTTTGTACCTGGGTCTGCTCTCTCACATCTAAATGTTCAACTATTATATTGGGTTCAGGAATTTTGATCTCATGAGCAATGTTTTGGGCATCAAGTAAATTAAAATCTGTGAAGATTAATTTTGCCCCAAGATTTGCATATCCTCTAGCAATTGAAGAACCAATTGCACCAGCTCCCCCAGTAATTAAAACTACTTTGTTCGATACATCGAATGAACTAGAAACTCTTTTGTTACTCATTTCAAGGTCTCTCTTTTGGAAATTACAAAAACAGAATATTTGTTTTTTTGATTTTTACTTTTATCGTGGATCATGTAAATTTAATTAAATTCAAAAAACTTATTTATCGGAACTGATGCCTTTTTTTTGCAAATTTTTTTAAGTAATATTAATACTACCTACTTTTTTTTGATTATGACATGATTTTTAGTATTTAGACATCGGGAGTATAGATTTGGGTGCATTTGTTGTGAGGAGACTTTTACAGGCGGTAGTTTTAATTAAATGTGTGTTGGTGTTTTTGTTCTTATTGCTTCACATCACTGGGGATCCTGTGATGGTTATGGCTCCAGAGGATGCTACTGAAGAAGATATAAAGAAAATCACTGTTCAAATGGGATTCGATAAACCACTATATGTTCAATATTATCGCTTTTTTAGTGGAGTCATAAAAGGTGATTGGGGAGAATCATATGAACATGAAGAGCCTGCTTTTGGTATCGTCATGGAGAGACTCCCAGCAACTATCCAACTTACTGCTGTAGCATTTTCTATGTCTGTTCTCATTGGAATACCCCTTGGGTGTTTTGCCGCACTTAAAGAAAATCAAATGACCGACCGAGCATGTATGATTGGGGCCGTCTTTGGTCAAGCTCTTCCTAACTTTTGGTTAGGTTTGATGATGATTTTATTCTTTTCAGTCACGTTAAAGATATTGCCCTCGTATGGCAGGGGTACACCTTGGCATTTTGTCATGCCTGCTTTTGTTGCTTCTTCTTATCAAATGGCTCGTTTGGCAAGATTAATGCGTTCAGAGATGCTGGAAGTTTTAAGACAAGATTATATTCTTACTGCTCGTTCAAAGGGTTTGAATGAAAAAATAGTATTAGTTCGCCATGCATTGAAAAATTCTGCGATTCCTATTGTTACAATTCTTGGTATTGATCTTGGTATTATGTTAGGAGGAACTGTAATAGTTGAGACCGTTTTTGCTTGGCCAGGAGTGGGGAAGTTAACGATTGACGCGATCAATACTAGTGATTTTCCTGTTGTTCAGGTAGCGGTTTTTGTATTAGCCTCTGTTTTTATTCTAATTAATACTTTTGTAGATATTCTTTATACCTTTTTAGATCCTCGTCTTGATTTCAGGAAAATATAAAATGGCAACTGATGAAAAAAATTTAAACCTCTCTCCGATTGAATCTGAATATGATCAGTTTGGTGAAGAAGTACACTGGTTAAAGAAATTTTTTGCATCACTTTGGGCGCAAAAATCTGCCTTAGTAGGTCTTGTTATACTTGTTTCGGTAGTTTTTACTGCTATCTTTGCAAAGTTTCTATCTCCTATGGATCCTTCAGAACAAGCTTTATTGTTGAATATGAAACCTCCAGGATTTGAATCAGGAGGAAAGGTTTACTGGTTCGGAACCGATCATCTGGGAAGAGATCTTTTGAGTCGAGTAATCTACGGCTCTCAGGTATCAATTATAGTAGGTGTTTTTTCGGTTTTAATTTCTGGTTCTGTAGGCCTTATACTCGGACTAATATCAGGATTTTATGGTGGAAAAATTGACTATCTTTTGATGAGATTGGTTGATTTTATCCTTTCTTTCCCTTTTATTCTGCTCGCTCTTGCCACCATTAATGTTGTAGGTCCAAGTCTCACACTAATTATAGTAGTAATTTCGGTTCGTATGTGGACTGCTTATGCACGTGTAGTGAGAGGAAAAGTTTTAAGCTTGAAAGAGTCAGAATTTATCACTGCGGCTCATAGTATAGGAGCTAGTAATTGGCGGATTTTATTATTGCATTTACTTCCTAATACATTAAGTCCTGTTATCATTATTGGTTCCCTTTATCTTGGAAGAATGATCGTTATCGAAGCAGGTCTTAGTTTCTTAGGTCTCGGTGTTCCTCCTCCAAGACCTACTTGGGGTGGAATTTTAAGTGAAGGTCGTAATCACATTTATTTAGCGTGGTGGATAGTTACTTTTCCTGGTATTGCAATTACTTTTACTGTTTTAGGTTCTAATATGGTAGGTGATTGGTTAAGAAATGTGCTCGATCCTAGACTTCGTGCACGTTCCTAGTTTTAAGTAATAAATTTACTACCTATTGTATGTTTGTGAAAAAAGTATTACTATTTCCCTATAATCAAATATTTTAGAGTTTCATTACAAATGAAGTAGAACTGTTTCTTCTAATCAACGGAGGATTTTTACAAATGAAGAAGTTGAGTATTTTTTTAGTTTTGGTGTTCTCTATTTGTCTGCTTAACACAGCAGATTTAGTAGCAGCGCCCAAAGGAACAATTAAGGTTGGTTTTACTTCTCAACCTTCCACGTTTGATCCACACAGGATTACTGGATTTCCAATGAACCTGCATTATCCATTAGTTTTTGATAATTTGGTTTTCCGTGACAGAAGCGGAAAGATTATTCCTAAGTTAGCAAAATCTTGGAAGAATCTTAGTAAGACAACTGTGGAGTTTAAGTTAAGAAAAGGTATTAAATTTAGTAATGGTGAAGATTTAGACGCACACGCAGTAAAATATAGTTTAGAAAGAATTGTTAAATGGAAAAAATATGGATTTAAAAAACAAAGTAGACAAATTGGTTACTTCAGGTCTTTAAGTCATGTGGACGTTGTAGATAAATACACTGTTCATGTTCATTCTAAGTATCCTGATCAGTTTATGATTTCACCTTTGACTAGTTATGGTGCAATCGTTCCTCCTAAATACTATTCTTCAACTCCACATAAAAAACTTGCAAGAAAACCTATTGGAAGTGGTCCTTATGTATTGAAGAGTTGGAAGAAAGGTGAGGAACTTGTTTACGTTGCTAATCCTAATTACTGGGACAAAAGAAAGTTGTTTGCTCCTAAATTTAAGAAAGCAATTGTAAAAATTATTCCTGAGCCTACTACACGTGTTTCTGCTCTTCTCTCAGGAGAATTGGATCTGATTAATCAGGTGCCGCCTCAATGGGTTGGAAAAATTAAATCAAATCCAAATTTAGACCTTGTTTCTGCCCCATCTGTGAGAACTTGCTTTGTTGTTATGATTATCAAAAAAGATTCTCCATGGGCTTCAGCTAAAGTAAGAAAAGCGATGAACTATGCAGTTAATAAGGATCTTATAGTAAATACAATTCTTAAAGGATATGCGAAAGTTGTAGCAACAAACGTAGGTCCTACAAGTTTTGGTTATAATCCTGACTTGAAACCATATCCATACGATCCTGAACTTGCGAAGAATTTGTTAGCAGAAGCAGGATTCCCTAATGGATTTGAAGTTGATTTATATGTTCCTCTAGGAAGGTACCTAGGCGGAAAAGAAGCTACTGAAGCTATTTCTGGTATGCTTAAAAAAGTTGGTGTGACTGCGAATGTGAAAACACCTAGATGGGGAACAATTGTTAAAAAATCTAAAGCTCGCTGGAACAAAGGAAACAAACCATTCTGGTGGTTAGGATGTAGAATGGATATGCATCTTCATTCAGAAGGTATGTACGCTGGTCAGGTTGTAAGTTGGGCTTCCTGGACAGGTTTCAGAGACAAGTTTATTGATAAGCTTGCTAAAGATGCTCGTTCCACAATTGATTACAAAACAAGGGAGAAAAAGTATCAAAGGATTAATCGTATCCTTAGAGAAGACAAAGCTCCTTTAGTTTTCTTATGGCAAAATGATCAAATTCATGCCAAGAAAAAATCTATTAAGTGGAGTGCAAGACCTAACTCTGTAGTACTAGTTAATGAGATGTCCCGTTAACTGAAGACTTTTTAGAAAACAAAAGACCCCCGATACAAATTTTAGTTTTGGGGGTCTTTTTTCTTGTTTGTTCGAATCTAATTATATTCTAGTTCTATGCTGTATCTATGTGAGTCCCCTGGGTAGAAAATTTCTGAGTATTCAATTGGGTTTCCAACTTTGTCAGTGACAAAAGTTTTTACAAAGAGTACGGGAGCCATAACACTGAGAGAAAGAATTTTTGCAACCTCATTCGATGCATTCCTAGCTTCAAATTCTTGTTTGACATTTCCTACGTTAAAACCTAAATCTTTATCCAAGATTTCTAACATTGTTTTTTCTTTCATCTGTTTTCTGGTTATCTGCTTACTAATTTTCGAAGGGATATAATGAGATGTAAAACAATAAGGTTTCTCGTTTTGTAAAAGAGCTCTTTTGAAAACAGATATAGATACATTGTTAGTATTGTCAAAATAGTCGGAGATTCTTTTGTTTACTACTCTGGTATTCATGCTGATAATTTTACGAGTGGTATTTTTATTTTTTATTTTTGCTAGGATACCCGAAAGTCTTACAGCGGTAGAATCTTCATCTTGTATTTTGACAAAAGTTCCTTTCCCTCTCTTTCTAATTATCAAACCATCTTTTTCTAATAGTCCTAATGCCTGTCGAACGGGAACCCTACTAATACTGTACATTTTCGCTAGGTCTACTTCTTTAGGTAGTTTTTCACCATCTTTGAGGTCACCATTTTCGATCTGGGAACGTATTTGATTAGAAAGTTGGAAATAATAGGGAATATGAGGATGAATAAGTGGTTTTTCTTTTTTTGCAGTGTTCATTTTGATCCTTTTTAATAGTATTCTTCCATTTACAAATTTTATTAAGTAATGTAAACATAACTTGTTGAAATTCTTACTGGAAATTCACCTAGAAATGTATCTTAGTTTATCTAGTTAGGAAAGTGAGTTTCCTTTAATTCTAATACATAAGGATGAGATAATGACTGATTCGAAAATTAGATTGGGTGTGATCGGTCTTGGAAGATTCGGTTTTACACTTGCACATGCTACTGAATTAGTTCCAGAAATTGAAATAGTCAATTGTTATACTAGGACTGAGTCGAAACGAAAGGAATTTTCTGAAACATTTAACTGCGAACAGTCTGAGAGTTTTGAGTCTTTTATAGAGAACAAAGATATGGATGGTATAATTATTGCTGCACCAAATAATAGACATACTGAGATTGCCGTCGCAGCAGCCGAAAACGGCAAACACGTTTTTACTGAAAAACCGATTGCATCTACAATTGCTGATTCAAAGGTGATGATCTCTGAATGCGATAAAGCTGGGATCACTTTAGCTGTTGGTCATACTTACCGACGTTTGAATAGTCATCGTTTTCTAAAGAAAATGGTGGACGATGGGGAATTGGGTAATATTGCAATGGCAGAGGCTAATTATTCTAATGATAGGGGATTATTCTATACGCCGGATAATTGGCAGTGGTTCAATGAAGGTTCACCTGGTGGTCCTTTGATGCAGGTTGCTATACACGTAGTAGATAGTCTTTATTATCTTTTCGGGCCTGTTAAGAAAGTTTCTGCTGCATTTAATAAAATTGTCACTAAGTCAGAAATTCCTGACGTATGTACAATGTGGATGGAGTTTGAGTCTGGGGTTCTAGGAACAATAGGTACTAGTTTTATAAGTCCTCGTAGTCCTAAGGGAAGATTCACTTATTTGCTAAACACTTATGGTGACAAAGCGAATTTTTATTTAGATAGATGGGATGGGGTCACTGCTTTAAAAGAAGGAAATGATTCATTGGAAAGAGTTTTTGAAAAGGATATTAATGGCAAAGAACTTCTTGCTGTTGAATTAAAAGATTTCGCTGATTCGGTTCTTCAAAATAGAAACCCGGAAGTTACAGGTGCTGACGGACTCCACAATGTGGCTGTAGTTTGGGCAGCTATTAAATCTTCCGAAAGAGGTGAATCGGTAGAAATAAAAGAAATTATAGGATAGTTTTTCTTAAAAAAACTTTAGGGTCTGAGGAGAAAAAATGTTTGATTATACATTAACAGATGAACAAGAAAGATGGAAAAAATTAGCGCACGATTTTGCGCGAGATGAAATACGTCCTATTAGTTTAGAATTAGATCATCAAGAAGATCCTGCGAAATGTGCATATATGCCACATCTTCTTGAAAAATTAGACAAAGTTGGACTTAGATGTATGAGTATCCCTAAGGAGTATGGTGGAGGCGGAGTTGATGATTTGTTGACTCACTGTATTGTTGGAGAAGAAATTTCATGGGGAGATAGGGGTGCCACAGGTTGGATGCTTTCGTCTACAAAGATAACACATTTACTTACAAGTGATGTCTTAAGCACTAAAGAAATGGCAGATGAATGGCTACCTCAATATGTAAATGATCCGACATTTATGATAGGTACTGCTACAACAGAGCCTGATTCAGGTTCAGAGAATCAACTTCCTTATAATGGTGTAGATGGTGGATACAAAGTTACGGCTATTAAAGACGGTGACGATTATGTCGTAAACGGAAAAAAACATTTCATCTCTAATGTTGGTTATGCAAAACTTATGTTTACATTTGTAAGAACAAATCCAAATGTTGGAGTAGAAGAGGGGGCTTCATTGCTAATGATTCCAATGGATTTGCCTGGCATAAGTATGGGTAAAGTCCACAATAAATTGGGATATCGTTTAAACCAAAATGCAGAGATAATTTTTGAAAATGCAAGAGTTCCTTCTAAATTTTTAATGGGACCAGAAAACTGTGGTGTTTCATATATAAGAAAACATTTAAGAGGAGATGCATTGATTAATGCAGCAGGTCAGATTGGAACTGCTCGTGCTGCTTATGAGGCATCTGTAGAATTTGCAAAAGAAAGAGTTCAGAGCGGAAGGCCAATTGCAGAACATCAAACAATTGGAGTGAAACTCGTAGATATGTATACAAAATTAGAAGCTGCCAGAAATTTTGTGTACTATGCTGCATGGAGACAAGATATGAGACATAAATTTCCACCTGATCCTCCTATGACACTTTCTGCAAGTGCTTTTGCTCACGAAATATCCTGCGATGTAACGAGAATGGCAATGGAAATTCACGCTGGTAGAGGAGTACAAAGGGAAAATTTCATAGAAAAATGGTTTAGGGATTGTCACAATATGCTTTTCTCTAGTGACGGTGGAAATAACATGAAAAAAGTGAGAGCTATGTATAGTCTTCTTGGACATTGGGGTGAGAGCGATCCTAGTCATAATCCTGTTGTTAAAGGTGCAGATGTTTCTGCTGGTGATGGTCTATAAACGGTTATTTAATTTTGGAGGTTTCAAATGGCAATAAGAACTCATCATGTGCATCATGTTGCAAGAGATCCTCAAGTTGCAGCAAATTTTTATATACAACATTTTGACGGGAAGTTGTTTACGCCACAAATTGAATATAAAGGGGCACCTTATATCAGTGTACTAGTTGGAGAGGTGGAAATTCGTATACGCGGATTGAGAGAAAACGAAACAGGACAAGATACTCCCGTTGATATTGGCCTACATCATTTCGGTATAGAAGTAGACGATATGGAAGAAATCACGAAATCTTTGGATGAAGCGGGCGTAGAGTTTACGAAAAGGCCAGGTGATGGCGTTTTAGGTTCTACGACTGCTTTTATTAAAGCACCAGATAACGTTTTGATAGAATTAGTTCAAGAGCCAGATGAAAGTTAAGATGCTGTAAAATTCTTAATGAGAGAATGATTTATCTATACCTAAGAAGGGGATTTCTTAATGGTCAATTTTGCACGCGGCCAGTTTATCGTTGATTATGAGCATAGAATCAATATCGATGACCTTAGAAGTAAAAGGGTAGAAAAAGCTCAGCGTGAAATGAAGAAACGAGGTATAGATGCTTTATTTTGTACAAAAGTTGAAAATGTTCGTTATTTGAGTAGTCTAAGAGCATCTTTCTTAGCCCACAGAGAGAGTGTTGGAGCTGCTGTTTTAATACTACAGGAGGGGAAACCTCATCTTTTCACTAATGGTGGAGAAATTCCAAGAATTAAAAGGGATATGCCATGGATAGAAGCTTTTCATCATCTTCCAAAGTTAGAAGAACAGCCTTTAGTAGATAAAATGGCAAGAGATACTTTGATGCCCCTTCTCAAAGATTTAGGGGTTGTTGGAGGAAAGATTGCTGTAGATTTGATGACGTTTTTACAATTTAGTGCGTATCAGAGATTTTTGACTGATGTTGAAATGGCAGATGGAGATACTCTGATGCATCAGGTAAGAAGAATTAAGCTTGATGAAGAAGTTTATATGATTCGTGAAGCATGTGCTATAGCAGATGCAGTCAATGAAGCTGCCATGGATAGTGTACATCCAGGAAAGAGAGAATGCGATGTAGCTGCAGATGCTATGCAAGTTTTGCATAGTTTTTCTTCAGAAATGGCACATTTAGTATCACCTTTTGTTGCCTCAGGAGAGCATATGTCTCCCCCTACTCGTTTTGCGACAGATAAGATAATTAGAAGTGGGGATATTGTATTTATCGATATTGGTGCTAAGTGGAACGGATATTTTGGCGATGTAGCTAGAACAATGATTTGTGGAAAGCCATCAAAAAGACAACGAGAGATTTATACAGCAGTATATGAATCTTTGGAAAAAGGACTTGAAAGAACTCGTCCAGGTTTTACAAATAAACAAGTCGCAGATGAAATATGGGAAACAGGAGCTAAGTACGGTCTTAAAAAAAATTGGTTTAGTTTAAGTATAGGTCACGCATTAGGAACTTCTCCTAATGAACCTCCTTATATTGGTGAGCCAGATCCCGATTCAGAAGAAGTTGATTTAGAGCCAGGAATGGTTTTTGCTATAGAACCTCTCATATGGGTACCGGATGTTCCTGGGGGTGGTGGAGTGCGTATAGAGGAAACGGTTCTTATAACCGAAGAAGGACACGAGGTTTTAACCCGATCGCGTATGGATGATAGTTTGTTGCTATAATTTTTTTAGCAAAGTTTGACCAAACAATCTGCAACCCGCCATCTTCCATTAGAAAAAATAAGAGGATTAATTTCAATCTCTTCTATATTGTCCTTATATACATGAATTATTTCAGAAATTTTGCATATTATTTTTGCAAGACTTTGAATATTTGCTTTCTTTCTTTTTCTGTATCCGTCTAGAAGTTTTTTCCCTTTTAATTCTCTAATCATTTCGATTGCAGTGTTTTGATTAATTGGAGCCAATCTAATTTGCATATCTCTAGTTAGTTCTACTAGTACTCCACCACTTCCCACGGAAATGAGACTCCCGAAAGTGTTGTGTTTGATTGCACCTATTATCACTTCAGTGCCAGGCATATATTTTTCTACGATGAAACCATCTAGATTTATTTTTGTTTTTAATCTTTTTGAAAGGTGATTAAAGGCAATTCTGAGTTCTTTTTCATTTCTAATATCTAAACTAATAGCTCTAAGCTCAGTTTTATGCTGTATAGAAGAAGAATTTGCTTTGATTGTTACAGGATAACGAATTTTAGTAGCTATAGAAATTATTTCTGAAATTGTATTTCCTTTTTCGTGTTGAATAGTTTCGATTCCAAATTTTTGTATTAACCTCTTGCTGTCAAATTCAGAAAGATATCTATAGGGTTTCATTTTTGTGAATTTCCTGATAACTGGCTTAATTTCTTTCGTGATTGGATTGCTATTATATTTTATTGAACCTCTGAAGTGATTGTAACGAATCAGATTAGAGACGTTTTGTAATACTGTGGTTATATTATTTGAAATAGGTAGTTTGTTCTTTCTTAAAAACTTTTCTCCCTGTCTCGCTTGATCTCCAGCTATCCATAAATTCCATAATGGAATTTTGCTATTTTCTGTTAATTCTTTGATTTTTTTAACTCTCTTGATTGTATGTTTAGGGGGATGTGGTGAAGAGACAGCCAGTACAATATCGAAACTTTTGTCTTTCAAAAAAGAAGAAATAACATCTGTATAACGTTCAGGATGCGTTACAATTCCACCTAAATCTAAAGGATTTTCTGTGCCGCCAAATTGCAGATACTTTGAAAGGGTACTTTTTATTTTTTTCCCGAGTTTTGGGAGTGACAATCCATTTTTTTCAGCATTGTCAGCTAATAAAACAGCAGTCCCACCAGAGTGTGTAACAATTCCTATTGAATTTCCCTTTGGAATTGGCGAATATGCAAACAAATATGATATTTCAACCAATTCTTGAGGTGATGAAACTTCAGTGATTCCTAGAGATTGAAAAACTCCTTTATATGTTTCTGTTTTATCAGAAATTGCACCCGTGTGAGATCTCATGACTCTTTTCCCACTTTTGCTTGAACCTATTTTACAAACAATTATTGGTTTCTTAGCTTTCAGAGCTTTTTTCGCATATTTTATAAATTTTTCACCATCTCTTATAGTTTCTAAGACAAGTGCAATAACTTTTACTTTCGGATGGGCAACAAGATATCCTAGAGACTCTTCCATTGTTACGTCGCATTCATTACCTGTAGAAATTGAAATCGCTATACCATCTTCTCTTTCTGCGACTGTGTTATGAAAAAAACTGCCAGTTCCTCCGCTCTGTGTAATTAATCCAATTGGACCAGTTCGTATTTCTTTGGAAGGTCTTTCTAGACATGTCAGAAAACTTAATACTGTGTGTGATGAACGATTAATAATTCCTGCAGAATTAGGGCCTAAAACTCTTATATTTCCATCTAATGAAATCTTTTTTATTTTTTTTTCAAGTTTCCTTCCTTTAGGACTATTTTCTGAAAAACCACCACTAAAAAGTATTGCAGACCCCGCTTTTATTTTAACCGCATCTTTTATGATTTCAGGCGTAGTTTCAGGAGGGGTAGCAACTATGATTGTATCCGGTGGGACAGGTAGTTCAAGAAGACTAGAAAAAATCTTGATACCAGAAATCTTAGGTTTTTTTGGGTTGATTCCCCATATCTTTCCCTTAAAACGATACTTTTTTAGGAACGAAAGAACCCTTGGTCCATGCTTTGTTTTGTCAGTTGAAATACCGACAATCGCTACAGAACGCGGTTCAAATAATCTAGATAATTCTTGTGTCTTTTTCACAAATTCTATTTCTTTTTCTTTTTTTATAGATAAATAATATTTTCATAAAAAAAATACAAATTTGCAAATTAAAACGGTTTTTGATTTGTTTTAGTTATGTGTTTATACTTGTGTAAGTTATAA
The DNA here is from genome assembly GCA_964558115.1 of uncultured Nitrospinaceae bacterium. Taxonomy (GTDB): domain Bacteria; phylum UBA8248; class UBA8248; order UBA8248; family UBA8248; genus UBA3496. Next base: position 24,416 of record CAZLCI010000016.1, read on the forward strand.
AGGTTAAGTATACAGTTAGTGTTAAGTTTTGTTTCGTCCTCTTTTTGAGGTTTTTTTGAGATTTCTTTTTGTTTATCCTAATGTACAAAAGGTTTGGGCTCCACGCCTAGGCATATCTGTTTTATCAGCGGTATTAAAAAAACACGGACATGAAACTTCTCTTTTCGATTCTACTATGATGAGAGGGGAAGAGATTAAAAAAAACTTTTCTGCTTCAGTCGAAGCATTTAGTCCTGATGCTATTGGTTTTAGTGTTTTAAGTAATGAATGGGCTCTTACAAGAGATTTGCTCAAACTTGATTGTATCTCTGATATTCCTAAAATTGTTGGTGGTCATCATCCTACAGTTGATGCTGAAGATTGTCTTGCTCATTGTGATTATGTAGTCAAAGGCGAGGGAGAAGACGCTTTGGTAGAACTCGTGGATGCAATTGAAAAAGGTAATGATACAACTGCAATCCCTAATGTTTGGTCTAGAAATCTACTTGGGATTGAGGTGAAAAATGACATGCGTGACTTAATAGGAGATCTTGATGAATATCCTATTCCAGACTGGGGAATTTATTCCTTAGAACACTACACAAGAAATTTTCTTATTGATGTGAAGCCAGGAACTAGCATAATTGGACAATTTGAAGGTAGTAGAGGCTGTCCTTACCATTGTACATATTGTAGTAGTCCGCATGTAATGGGAATGTATAAAGATAAGGGTACTTGGCGAAGAGAAAAATCGCCATATCGTTTGATGGAAGAGATTAAAGATTTCGAAAAGACATATGGTCTAGATATGATTTATTTTGTGGATGAAATATTTTTGACACAGTTGGCAAGATTAGAAGAGATGGCGGATATTTTTGCAAAAGATGTAAAAAAACCATTTTTATTTATGGAAAGACCTGAAATGGTAAAAGAGGAGAAAATAAAAGCTGCGGCCAAAGCAGGTGCTTATAGTATGTCTATAGGTGTAGAAAGTGGAGATGAAGAGTTTCGAAGAAGAGTATTAAATCGAAAAATGTCAGAAAAAGTAATAATAGACGCTTTTGCAATGGCTAGAAAACACGGAGTTAAAACACATGCATTTAATATGGTAGGTTTGCCATTTGACGATAGAGATCGAATGATAACAACTAGAGAACTTATGAAAAGAGTTAAGCCAGATACTGCACAGTTCAGCGTTTTTTATCCTTTGGTAGGAACAAAGCTAAGAGATGTGTGTATTGAAGAAGGATTTATGGAGGCTGACAATGAAATGCCGGAGAATTATTATGCAAATTCAGTTTTAGATATGCCCTCTATGAGTAGAAAAGATATTCTTAAATATCAAACTATTTTAGAGATTCTTTGCGGAAGAGAAGGGCAATGGTCAGATTTTTTATGGTGGATGTACGAAACTTTCCCCGTTACTCTTAAGCTTAGAAGACGTTTGAAATTTCTTGGAGAACCAGTTCGATATCTTAAAACATATGGGTTTTTTGGAAGTTTTGGGCGTTTAGCATTCAAATTTAAGAGGAGGTTTCGAAATAGAAAGGATCAAAAAGATGTCGAAACTTCTCAACCATATTCCTTTAGTCGTCCTGGCAAATAATAGTTTTCTAATATTTTGTGTGATTTAAGTATTTTTCTTTAGAAGATTTTTTTTCTGATAAATTTATCAGCGTATCTTTTTCTGGGGGAAAGAAAATTTTAAAGGGAAAGAATATTGTTGTTACAGGTGGGGGAAGTGGAATAGGAAGAGCCACTTGTTTATTAGCTTCTCGAGAAGGAGCGTATGTAGCAATTGCAGATATAAATATCGAATCTGCAAAAGAGACCGAAGCTTTGATAGAAAAAGAAGGAGGTAAAGCTTTTGCTATATACGTTGACACATCACTCAAACAAGATGTTTTGAGAATGACTGAAGAATTAATGAAAAATTTTTCTAAGATTCATGGGCTCGTTTGCTGTGCAATAAAACTCGTTCCAGGAAAGTTAGAAGAGTTGCCAGAGGAAGACTGGGATATGGTTATGAATATTGGATTGAAGGGGTATTTCCTTTGTGCACAGTCCATAGGAAGAAAAATGCTTTCTGAAGGGAAAGGCTCGATAGTTTTTGTCTCTTCTATAGGAGGAATGCAAACATATCCTTTTGCAGGAGCATATAGTGTTTGTAAGGCTGGAACAATAATGCTTGGAAAACTTTTTGGTGTAGAATGGGCCGATCGAGGAATAAGGGCAAATACTGTTTCTCCAGGTCAAGTTATAACTCCTATGACCCAATCTATGTTTGATGATCCTGAGATTGCTGCTGGAAGAGCTTCAGTCGTTCCTATGGGGAGAGTTGCTAAAGCTGAAGAAATTGCGGATGGATGTATTTTCCTTTTATCTGATCGTTCAGAATTTATCACAGGCATCAATTTGCCGATTGACGGTGGACAGGTAGAAAGTAAAATGATGCATACTCCTGGGAGGAAATGGGGTGGTAAAGAGTTGAAATGATTTCTTTTCATTTATAGGATTTCGGCAAGTTTGAATGTATGTTTCTATTTCCTAGTTTTTTTTATAATAATATTCTTTGAATTTAATTGAGGAGAAGGTGATGTCTTTAGTTAAGCTGATTTGTAAAAGTTTTGTTTTTGCGTTTATCTTAGGTTTTACTCATGTTTCGATTGCTCAGGCTGCAGATGCAGCAAGTGTTGGTTTTGGAACGGGGATAATGTTGTCAGTGGTTTATGGATTAATTTCAATTATTTTGCTGATGATAGGGTATAAAATCTTCGAATGGATAACACCGTTTTCTGTTTCAGACGCTCTGTCTAAAGACCAGAATTTAGGAGTCGGAATTTCTGTCGGAGCTATATTCATTGCAATTGCAATTATACTTGCTGCCGTTTTATAAGAGCCTATAAAGTTTAAAGATAGGGCTTAGGCTGGTAGGCAAATACCTTGCTCTTCAGTCAATTTGTCCCAATTTTTTTCAACTCTTGTTTTTAACTCATCCATAAACTCTCGAGTTAAAAAATCAGGCATTTTCACATTTTTATTGTTTCCTTCATAAACTCTTGAAGGAACATCATATTCTTCGTCAGTATATCCTACTTTTTTCTCTAATAAGCGACCTAGAAGATAGGACCTAAGAATTGCTCCATCTATATCTTCTTTGGTTACAGATGTTCCAAAAACGTCATTGATACTAGCAACTACGTCTTCATTTGGTGCCCCTGAAAATTTACACAAGCCAATGAGATCGTCTCTTGTGTAGTAGATTCCTCCCATGACTGCATTTTCCCAATAATCTATATCAGTTTTTTGACCATCTAAAATTAGCAATAAGAAAGTTCTCATACTCATATGTCCACCAGCCAACGCCCAAGGATATCCTGGGTTAGTTTCTGGTAAATAAGCTGGATACTCCAGTCCTTTTCCTTGCATAGCAAAAGAAAGATCTCCACATTGAAGTGCAAGACGAAGAGAACCTTGACCGAGTTCTTCACATTTTCCTGAAGCACATTTTCTAATCAAAGACATCATTTTTTTAGCATCACCAAACTGAATTCCTTCAAGTACTTGATTATCTGGGTTTTTCTTATTCCATTCCATCGCATAACTAATAGTTGCACCAAGGCTTATTGAGTCATATCCCATTCGGTCAACTAATTCTACCAGATTCAAAGATTCTTCTTGATCGTAGACACCACAATTAGCCGTAATTAGGTCTAAAGGTTCATAGTCAAATTTAACTCTAAATTTTCCTTTTCCAGCTTTTCTACCCTCGCGGTCTTCTCCTTCGGGTCTGTCATATATATTCTTGTGACATGATATGCCACATTTAAAACATGACTCGTCTTTAATAACATATGGTTCTTCAAAAGCACTTCTGTACAGTGGAAGTGCATCATCATTTCCAGGCGCCCAAAAATTATTTTCTGGAAGACATCCCAAAGGATGAAGTCCTGCAATATTTCTCCAAGTTCCTCCTCCACCATCTGCTTTGTAGTAATCTCTGTAATTTTTTGAGCCAGCTCCTCTTGAAATTACCTTGTTTGCTGCTTTTACAATTTCGGTAACTGGAGATTTGTCATCGGGAGACTGTGCAACTATAGCAAGTAAATTCTTGGAACCCATGACTCCACCGAAGCCACCTCGTCCACAGAATCTCGGTTTGCATTCACGACTTTTTAGCTGATTTTCGGAACTTAAAACAATGGATGCCATACGATTTGATTCATAGTTTTCTCCGGAAGGAGCAATTACCGCAAAGTGAGCATCTTCATATTCATCAGCGAGTGACATTATTTTCTCGTGACTGTCTTTACCGTAAATATTTTCAGCACTTACCAATGACAAGTTAGGGGGACCGTTGGTTACGTCACTTTGTATAAGAAGTGTGACTGGCACATCACTTTTTCCAAGAAAAATAATCTCGTCTATTCCTGCACCAGCAACTTTCGTTCCAAATTTTCCAGAACCTGCAGACCACATTGCTGAAGGTGCACCTTTTCTTGTACTTTTTAAAGGGCTGTATCCACCAAAAAAAGTTCTGAGTCCAGTCATGACGTTAGTGCCTGAAAAACAACCTAGTTCCATCACTAAAGGAGCAGAAGAATCAAATGCATTTGACACATCGTAATTTGCAAGTACTTTAAAAAGTCTTCCAATGCCGCCCAGGAATTCGTCTATAGAGTCACAATTCTTTTCTTCGATTTTAATTGTTTTGTCAGACAAATTTACTGTTGCTGTCCTATATTTGTAATCGGTAGGTTGATTGCTTCCGTTAGAATTATCTGTCCACATTATAGAATATATCCTTTCAGTGAAGTTCAAGGTAGTCGTTAAATAATTACATTTTGACCATTATTTCTTTTTTCAAGTTTCCGAGCAAGAGTAGTTCTTTAAAATTAACCTTGTTTTGTTTGTTTTTCCATATAATTTTTAAGTGTAGTGACAATTTCTCCGATTGTAGCATGCAATTTGATTGCATGCATAATTTGCGGAATAATATTTTTATTCGTCTTTGCTGAATTTTCTATTTTTTTAAGTGCTTCTGCTACTTTTAAAGAGTCTCTAGTTTTTTTAATCTTTATAAGCTTTTGGATTTGTTTATTTTCTATTTCCGTTTGATTTGAAGTAGTCGTAAATGCATGTTCTTCTTCTGATTCTTCTATCTTTTTATTTGTCCTTGAAATTGATTTTTCTCCAGATTTAATACGTATCTGTAAAATACCTTTTTTTATACAAGGAATTATACCTCCACGTGAATCGATCATCGTTAAAATTTCTGTAATTTCGTTTGTTATTCTACTTGTTAAGTTTTCAATAAAAAAAGAACCGGAAAACAAATCTTCTGAACATAAAAGGTTTGTCTCTTCCATTAAAATTTGTTGTGTTCGTAGAGCCAAAAGCAAACTTTCTTTGTTAAAATCACAGAAGTTTTGGTCATATGGACTACAAGTAATTGTATTTGCCCCACCTAAAGCGGATGCCATAACTTGATATGAGATACGTACCAAATTATCTTCTAGTTGAGTAGAAACAGAATCGATGGCGTCACATTTTGCATTGAAATGTATAGACTTTCTGGTTTTTTCTTGTGCGCAGAAATTATTTATAATCGTTTCATTCCAAATTCTTCTTGCAGATCTATACTTTGCAATTTCTTCGAAAAAATCTGATCTGGTATCGAAGTTGAAGCCTATTTTGTCAGAGAAATCATCTATTTTTAACCCTCTATCAATACAATTGTTAATGTAACTAAATGCTTTAGATAGGCTGAAAGCAATTTCTTGAGAAGCAGTTATATCAGGATAAAGTTCTCGTGTTCCATGAATTTTTACAGCGTGAAAATTAGGGGTGTTTTTTGTTGTAAATTCTACTGTATCTACTAAAAGTTTCAATGAATTTTCAAGGGGTAACACGAGTTCGCCTTCTGACATAAGTCCACCGAGAATATCATTTCGAATTGACCCTTTGAGTTTTTCGATAGGGATTTTTCGTTTTTCTGCTATTGCAAGAAACATCGTATATAGAATAGGAGCAGTGAAATCGGTCTCAAACGAAATGGATAAGTTTTCAATTGGTATGTCCTTAAAAAGAATCTCCATATCATCTATGGTGTCAATTGGAACCCCTTTTTTGCCCACTTGATAATTAGAATCTAAATCGTCGCTATCAATTCCTAATAGAGTTGGTTTGTCTACTTTTATGGATAGACTTGTATGTCCGTGTTCAACTAGAAAAAGTAATTCTCCGTTCATTTTTTCTGGACTTCCAGCAGACGTGCTTTGATTAAAATCCCAGGATTCTATTTTGGAATTTTCCTCTAGATTTAATTTTTTTGTAATAGGAAGATCTTCTTTAGAGTAGACTTCCTTTATTTCGAACCCTGAATAAGAATAGAATTTTTTGATACTATTTCCTTTTTTCATTTTAAATTATTTTGTTGCAATCCAGTATTATTCATTTCTGATGTAGGTTGCAAGTAAATGAATTTCAATATTTTATAAAATCTTATTTCGTAGAAAGAGTAGGAGAATGAAGCAGAGAAAAAACGGGTTTTACCAATACTTCTCGTAATGAATATTTCCAATTCGTTTCGCGTAGTCCATTGTGAATCCACGGTCTTCCATAATTTGAATTACTCCTTTTTGTCCCTCTGGCCAAATCTTCTCTCCGTCTTTAATCTTTGGGATGCCGATCATAGAAGGATTGCCACAAAGAAACATATGAGTATCTTCTGGATGCATTTCTCTTCCAATTTTTTTTTCAAAGGTACCGGAAGAAATATAATCTTGTATGTATGTTTTGTTGTGAAGTGTATCAGATTCACGAGTAGTTAAAGTGTGGTATGAGAGGTTAGGGAATTTCTTTTCTAAATTTCTATATTTTTGCTCATAAGCAAGGTCTTTTTTGTACCTAACACAATTGATAGATGCAATCTGACCTTTGTATCCTTGTTGCAGTAAATTCCAAATCATATGATTGTGAGGTCCTTCTCCTGTTCCAGTCCCAGCGAATACTACTAGAGAGTTATCTTTTTTGGTGATTTCTTCCATGCAGCCAATAGTATAATCACCAGTAAATTTTTCTCCTAGGTGAAGACGATCACCTTCTTTAAGCATAAATAAACGTGGTGTAAGTGCAGGAGCTTCTTCGCCATCATTGCCAATAACCATAACTATATAAAACTCTAGGAAATCTATCTTTTTCGATTCGACAAGATTTTCTGTTGAATCAGTAATTGGATGTGATACGGAATATGCTCTTCTTACAAGCCTAGAAATTTTTTTTTCCGCTAATCCGATTTCTGGGATTGCGTCTTTATGTCTTGATTCCCAGTATCCTAGACCAAGAGTAGTATATTGGCCTGATTCAAATTTAGGGAAAGAGAAATCCGGTTTGATTCGAAAACAAGCTAAGGTGTCATGCTGAACGATTATTTCACTAACTGTTGCGTTATAATGTTTTTCCCGCAAACTGGTAACTTCAACTTCCGTTAACAAGATTTTCTCCATGTTATATATAAATTACCAGATATTTATAACATGATGGTATTTAAGTGGATAGAGTGATTTGTTTTTTTATTTATGGAAAAATTGCAGTAGAATAATTTTATTTTTAAAAAATGTTCATGGGGAATTCATGTCAAAAATTATAGAGTTTTTAAGAGAAAATCAAGATAATGCAGTTTCACTTTTGGTAGATTACCTTAAATTTCCTTCAATTAGTACGATTAATCACTCCGGAGTTGAAGAATCCGCTCATTTTCTATTACAACTCATGAATGAATCTGGAATTCAGGCCAAGATATTACCTACTGATGGAATTCCTGTTGTTTATGGTGAAATTTTAAGAGATAAAAATCTTCCAACTTTATTGATTTACGGACATTATGATGTTCAACCTGCCGAAATTACAGAAGGTTGGTCGAATGATCCGTTTGATCCTGTAATAAAGGATGGAAGGGTATATGCAAGAGGTTCAGGCGATAATAAGGGACAGCATCTTGCTCAAATCTTAGCTGTAAGAGCTTATAGAGAAATTGGAGAGGAATTGCCTATCAATATTAAATTTTTGATAGAAGGAGAAGAGGAAATGGGCTCTCCAAATCTTGGTAAATTCGTTGCCGATAACAAAAAACTTTTGAAAGCTGATATTGCTTGTTCTTCAGATGGTTCAATCCATCCTTCCGGATGTCCAACGTTAGCTCTTGGTTGCCGAGGACTACTTTATGTTGAACTAAGACATAATGGAGTGAATAAAGATCTCCATTCTGGTACGTATGGAGGTGCCCTTGAAAGCCCGTTTTGGAGATTGCTAGATGTAATTAGAACTCTTAGAGATCCCGAAACTGGACAAGTCCTAGTTCCAGGTTTTTATGATCAAGTTCTTCCTTTAGGTCAAGCGGATATAGATATTCTAAATAATATTCCAAACCCTAAATCCGAACTGGAAATTGTTCTTGGAAAGAATGTTGATAGAATTTCTAAAGTTCAATCATTTTACGAGTCAACACTTACAAAACCAAATCTAAATATCTGTGGTTTTCAAGGCGGATATTCACAGGATGGGATGAAAACAATAGTTCCTGGGGTAGCAGTTGCTAAATTAGATTTTAGATTAGTTGTTGACCAGGATCCGGATTCTATTTTTGAGGATTTATGCGAGTTTTTAGCGACAAATGGTTTTGATGATATTGAGGTTAAAAAAATGGCAGTTTTTCAACCTAGTAAAACTCCAGGGGATAATCCTTTTGTGCAAAAAATAGTTCAAACTCTTTTGTCTTGTAGTAAGGAAACATTAGTTTATCCGAATTTTGGTGGTAGTGTGCCAGATGTTCTTTTCACAAAAGAAATGGGAATTCCTTCAGTTTGGTTTCCTTTGGCGAATGCAGACACGAATTCCCATGGGCCAGATGAAAACCTTGATTTAGATCTATTTCATAGAGGCTCAGAATTAGCGGTACATCTCATCGAAGGAATTTGTACATAGAAAATTTTGTAATTAATTATTAATATTTTCAAATTAAGGAACGAAATGCTAAACGATAAATTTTCAAATCGACTTTCTTCGGAGACCAGTCCATATTTATTACAACACAAAAATAATCCTGTGGATTGGTACCCATGGGGAGACGAGGCACTTGCAAGAGCCAAAAATGAAGACAAACCAATTTTTCTTTCTATAGGATATTCTGCATGTCACTGGTGTCATGTAATGGAACATGAAAGTTTTGAAGATTTTGAAGTTGCAGAGATACTCAATGCAAATTTTATTTCAATCAAAGTGGATAGAGAGGAAAGACCGGATATTGATAGTATTTATATGGATGCTGTTCAGATGATTTCAGGCCAGGGTGGTTGGCCTATGAGTATGTTCCTTTTTCCAGACCTAAGACCATTCTACGGAGGAACATACTTCCCACCGGAGGATAGATGGGGTCGTCCTGGATTTAAGAGTTTACTAGTACGTATTGTAGAAATGTATAAGAAAGATAAAGACAATCTTCAAACCAATGCTTTAAAGATAGTTGAGTCTCTTCAAGATTATTCGGAGCCAGGAAGTTCTAATGGTTTATTAAACCGAGATTTTATAACGAATGCAGTTTCAAGCTTAAAAGAAAGATTCGATTCTAATTGGGGTGGTTTTGGAGAAAAACCTAAATTTCCACCATCTATGGCATTAATGTTACTATTGCGTGACTGGAAAAGAAATGGTGATAAAGAGGTACTAGAAATTGTAGAATTTACCCTTCAAAGAATGGCTTTGGGTGGTATATACGATCAGCTAGGTGGTGGATTTCATCGGTATAGTGTTGATGAATATTGGTTGATACCTCATTTCGAAAAGATGCTCTATGATAATGCCCTTCTTGTTCGAGTATATATTGAAGCTTTTCAGGCTACTAAAAACGAATTCTATAAATCTATTGCAACAGAAACTCTAGATTATGTTTTAAGAGAAATGTCTTCTCCTGAGGGTGGTTTTTATTCTGCACAGGACGCTGATAGTGAGGGAGAGGAAGGAAAATTCTTCGCCTGGACACCTTCTGAGATTTATGAAGTTTTAGGAGAAAAAGAAGGAAAAATCTTTACCTCTTTTTATGGAGTTACTGAAAAAGGAAATTTTGAAAAAGGTACAAATGCACTTTTTATTCAAAAGCCTCCTAAGAAATTTTGTGAAGATAATAATATTGATTATGAGAAATTACTTTTACTTTTACAGAATGCAAAGGATAAATTGTTTCTGCATAGGGAAAAAAGGATAAAGCCAGGTTTAGATGATAAGATTTTGACGAGTTGGAATGGATTGATGATTGGTTCTATGGCAAATGCTGGAAGAGTTTTCAATAATGAAAATTATCTTAATTTTGCAGAAAAATCAGCTGGTTTTATTCTAGAAAAGATGTGGAACGGAGAGAGATTTGTTCGTTCTTATAGATTAGGATCAGGAAAATTAAATGCTTATCTTGATGATTATGCATTTATGATTCAGGGCTTAACAGAATTATACGAATCAACCTTTAATCCACGCTGGTTGGAAACTGCTGTAGATATTGCACATCAAATGTCTGAGCTTTTTGAAGATAATGAAAGTGGAGGTTTTTTCTTTACTTCTAAAGATCATGAGGAATTAATCGTAAGAAAAAAAATGTCTCAAGATGGCGCGATTCCCAGTGGAAATTCTATTGCGGTTCTTTCTCTTTTAAGACTGTCTAGGATTTCAGGTAAGATTGTTTTTGAAAAAATGGCAGAAAAAACGATGAAAGTCTTTAGTAATATTCTTGATTCAGCTCCTGCAGCATTGCATATGATGTTAGTAGGATTAGATTTTTATTTAGATACTCCTATGGAAATTGTTCTCTCAGGCAATTTGGAATCTAAAGATACAAAAGAGATGTTGAATGTGATTAATGGTGTTTATCTTCCAAATAACGTGATTGCTTTTAATTCAAGTGACGGTTCGCAAAATCTATCTTTGCCTATACTTAAGGACAAAAGTCCGATTGACAATAGTGCAACAGTATTTTTGTGTGAAAATTATGCTTGCAAACTACCTATGATCGATCCGGAAGTTGTTCGCAAATCTTTAGAATAATATTTATTTACTTCGAACAAGGAAAGCTGCATAGCCTTTGCTTCTTAGACGTTCCGCAAGTCTATTGGCTCTATTTTTATTATTTATTTTTCTGACCTGAAGATGGTGCTTTCTTCGATCTCCATGCCAACCTTTTATTTTTAACACATAATTTCCATCTCTTCGGAGTATTCTGCTTATATAATTTAATTCGGAAACAGATTTGAATCCTCCAATTAAGACAATCCATTTTGTATTTCTTTCCGTTGGGATTTCGTAAGGAGTTATAATGACTGGCACGACTCCTTTTCGAATCATGCGGATTTTTGAAGCCGCACCTTTTGAAAGATCTATAACTCTGGTTTCTACAAATGGTCCTCGGTCATTAATTCTTACTTCGACTTTATCTTGAGTGTCTCTTCTCTCGACCAATACTATTGAGTTGAAAGGAAGAGTTCGATGAGCCGCAGTCAAAGCGTACATATTGTAAGTTTCTCCATTTGCTGTTTTTCTGCCGTGATATGGTTGTCCGTACCAAGATGCTTTCCCTAGGAGTTCTCTTTTTTGGAAACTAGATGTTCGGTTATCAATCGATCTCGTTGCACAACCATTGAATGAGAGGAAAATAATAGAAATGAGCAATAAGTAACTTCCATAAGAAGTTGCCCACTTTAAGGGAAAGAGTTTAAGAATACAAGAAATGAACATTTTAGAACTTACGTGGCGGCAAGTTAATATAATCTAAATTTAGAAAAGGTTTCTCCAATTGGATATCCTTCTCTAAGAGCTTCCATCATTTGTTCTTCTATTTTGGTTAGTTCTTCTATTTTATTTACAACTTCTTCAAATCTTTCTTGAGGAATGACAACTACGCCGTTGAGATCAGCAGAAATAATGTCATTCTCTCTAACTGTAACACCTGAGCAGTTAATAGGGATACCTACTGCCGAAGCAGTCGTAGATCCGCCACTGCCGTGAATAGAAACTCCCTTAGCAAAAACAGGAAAGTTTAATTCTCGGTGTTCTTCAATATCTCGTGCTCTACCATCAAGTATTACTCCTTTTAGATTCATTGCGATTGCCCTTGTGCTCATAAGACCTCCCCAATTTGCTGTGGTGACATTGGGAGGGACTGATATCACAACGATACTTTTAGGAGGAGAAGAGTCTACATGGTGTTTTTCTAATGAAGGAACTTTTCCACCTCCGGATGGAACCATTTGTACTGTATGTGCAAGACCTACTATTCTACAATCTTCATCGGGAGAATATAATTGTATGTCAGGCATGTGCCCTTTTATCTTTAAATTATCAAGAGCATCAGCTACCTGACATGTTGAAAAAACTTTTAATCTTTCTAGTAATTCAGAGGTCATAATTATTCCTTTTTGATTTCTAGATTTATTGTAGATATCTCAACATATAATCTCTGGGGATGCAATTTTTGCTTCTATTATTTTTTAGAAACATTTCATCTCTGATTTATAAAAATGTATGGATTAAACAGGTTTTTATTTAAAATTATTCTCCAAATTCTATAAATCGTGTGCCATTTGGGTCGATTTCTTCTAGTATTTTTTTTTCTTCGTCTGTTGGAAAAATAGTTTCAGATATTTTGTCAGTAAATTTTAGTTTGAAAGATGTTTGTTCGATCACTTCTTCTTTTGAAGAACATGAATGGATACTTTCTAGTTCAAGTTTGCCTTCATCGTTTTTGAAGACTGCTTTAGGAGTTACCACTTTTTCAAGATTTCCAGTTTGTGTAACAAAGTCTACATTGTCTACAAAAACTCTTTTGTCATGTTTTGTTTTCCATAGGATTGTTCTTTTTGCTTGGGACATAATTACTGAACCACCACCACCACCAGGAAGACGAACTTTGGGTTTGTTAGGATCTCCAATATAACTCATATTCACGTTACAGTTTTTGTCAATTTGTGCCCCACCTAGAAAAATCAAATCGACTTCTCCTCTTGCAAAAAGATCGTAAGTGTCTGCATTTGAAAAAAGAGAAGCAGAACCATGACAAAGTTCAGGGCCATTAGTACTTTTTGGCATGAATCTAGGTTCGGGATTTATAGAGCCAGCAACTTCTATCAGTACTAGATTAGGAGCATGCATTTTTTTTGCAAGAAAAATTGCTACCATTGGGATCTGAGAGTTTACTCCGTGAAAGACTTTTTCATTGTCCTTGATTTCACGGGAAAGGCATACGACCATTTGATTAGCTATTTCTTTTATATTTCTTTTCTTCATTTTTAAAAAATCTTAATTTGTTATTTAGTCTGTGGATTCTAAATAGTACTTC
>CAZLCI010000017.1:0-36415 GCA_964558115.1 uncultured Nitrospinaceae bacterium
CAGTCACGCTTTGAAGGTATTTATAGTTTTAAGTATTCTCCAAGACCCGGAACACCTGCATATGGAATGGATGATTGTCTAGTTGATAATAAAGTTATAGATGAAAGATTTGAAGAGTTAGCAAACGTTCAGAAAGAAATAACAAAAGAAAATCATGATAAACTTCTTGGAAGTGTGCAAGAGGTTTTGATAGAAAAGAAATTAGAAAACAAGAAAAATTTACTAGATTGTGCTTCTTGTTGTTCGGGAGTAGTAAGTACAGAAGAAGAATTTGTTTCTTATGTTGGAAAAAATAGAGGTAGCCAACGAGTTGTTTTTCTTTCTAAGGAAAAAGATCTAAGTGTAGGTCAAATGGTTAACGTGAAGATACTACGTAGTGGAGTACAGAGTATTCAGGGTTTTTATCCAGAGCATGAAGTAGAGATGGAGTTGGTATAATGATAGAAATGAATATTAAAGGTCTAGCAGTAGATCCACTGACTAATGTCCCAATTGTAATTCTTGAAGAAACTGAAGGGGATAGGGTTTTGCCTATTTGGGTTGGATTATTTGAAGCACATGCAATTGCAAGAGAGATGGAGAATTTTGAGACTCCACGTCCTATGACACATGATTTGCTAAAAAATTTAATTACAGAATTGAATTCTCAAGTCGATCATATTTTAGTCAATGAATTAAAAGACAATACCTTTTATGCGCAAATTCATGTTTCAAGCAACGGTGCGAATTTTGTGATTGACTCCAGACCTTCAGATGCAATTGCTTTAGCGATTAGGGTTAGTTCTCCTATTTTTGTGAATGAAAAGGTTTTAGATGAAGCAAAAAGTATCGACTTTGATAAGCCAGTCAAGCTTGATGAAAATCAAGGGTTTCCTGCTGATGTGAAAGATTTTGAATCTCCAGAATCTTCTAGGAATGAAATTGAAGAAGACAAGGATCAAATTAAAGATTGGTTGAAAAATTTGAAGCCAGGAGATTTTCTGAAAGAAGATAGTTAGAAATACCCGCCTAGTTATGATTGAAGAATCAAGAATCGGAGTTTGTGTTGCGCCTTTATTTAGTTAGGCATGGTGAGACTGTTTGGAATTTCGAGAACCGTATACAAGGCGCTTCAGATGTTCCGTTGAATGACAGGGGAAGAGAGCAAGCAGAAAGTCTCGCAATAAAACTTCAGAAAATTCAATTCTTTAAAATTCTTTCGAGTCCTCTAGAGAGAGCTTTTGAAACCGCAAAGATAATTTCCCTGACTCAAGAGAGTGCTATTTCTAAAGTAGATTGTTTTGCAGAACTAGATCAGGGAAAGCTTGAAGGTTTGAAATTCAAAGAAATTCAAGAAAAATTCCCAGACTTTTCTTCCAAGTGGAGGATCGTGCCCGGAGAAGTCCGTATGCCTGGCGGGGAGACATTGAATGAGCTTCAAGAAAGAGCTTGGCAAGGAATTCAAAATATTTATGACGAGTTTTCTAATGAGGAAGAACCGATTTTGATTGTAAGTCATAATCTTGCCATAATTTGTATCCTGTCTAAAATTTTAGATGTGTCCTTAAATGAATTTAGGAAATTTAGGCAACACAATGCTTCAGTGAATATAATAGAGCATGATTCGATGCGAGGTTGGAGTGTGGTAACGATGAACGACTTATCACATCTCTCCTAGTATCTATAGAAATTGGAATAAAAATGAATGAAAAGAAGAACAAAACCTATGTTGTAAAAAGAGATGTGACTTCTAGGAAATCTTCTCTTGATTATTCTTCTGTTTTGAATTCTCAACAATATGAAGTTGTCATGGCTGGAGAAGGTCCACTCCTTGTTATTGCAGGTGCTGGTAGCGGTAAAACCCATACAATCGTATATCGCCTTGCTAGGCTTGTTGATGAAGGGGTTCCTCCAAGTGCAATACTTCTTGCCACTTTTACGAATAAAGCTGCAAAAGAAATGCTTCTTAGATCTTCAAGTCTTATTAAGGGCGATTTACGCAGTGTTTTCGGTGGGACTTTTCACCATATTGGGAATCTCATTCTTCGTCAATATGCACATCTTATAGGATTTGATAGAAATTTCTCTATTATGGATCGTGAAGATTCTTCAGACTTGATTAAAGATTGTATAGTTCAAGCGAAAGTGAATCCCAAAGACAAAAATTTTCCTAAGGCCAATGTGATTGAATCTATCCTATCATTTTCTGCGGATACTGAAATGGAAATAGCTAATCTTATTTGTAGAGATTATCCATATCTTATTGAAAATATATCAGTTATAAAAAAAATACAAGAATTATTTAAGAATAGAAAAAAAACTCTAAATATTATGGATTTCTCTGATCTTCTTACGAATACAAGTTTGCTCTTAGAGCACAATGAAGAGGTTCTGAAGGTTTTTCAGAATCGATTTAAGTACGTCTTGGTAGACGAATATCAAGATACTAATAAGATTCAAGCTAGAATTATAGATCTTTTGTCTGGAAAATGGAAAAATTTAACTGTTGTTGGTGACGATGCGCAAAGTATTTATAGTTTTCGTGGCGCCTATTTTGAAAATATTGTAACTTTTCCTGACAGATATCCTGGAACAAAAGTTTTTAAATTGGAAGAAAATTATCGTAGTACAAATCCTATACTGGAATTAGCAAATTCGTCTATTGCAAATAATGCTAAACAATATCCAAAAGAACTTCGGAGTATCAAAAAAGAAGGTGAACTGCCGGTGTTGGCATTATGTCAGGATGTTTTGCAGCAGAGTGAATTTGTGGCACAAAAAATTTTAGAACTTAAGGATGAAGGAATATCTTTATCTGATATAGCGATTTTGTATAGAGCGCACTATCACTCTATTGAATTGCAAATGGAACTTACCAGACGTTCTATTCCATTTGAGATAAGAAGTGGTCTTCGATTTAATGAGAGTAGGCATGTTAAAGATGTCATTTCTTTTCTACGTTTTGTTAATTGTCAAACAGATGAACTGGCTTGGAAACGTGCTTTGAATTTGCTTCCAGGTATTGGAAATACTACAGCCGCAAAGATATGGGATTTAGTGAGCAACTCTGATGATCCATTGCGATTAGATTTTGTTCAAGAGAATATGACTATACCTAAACGAGCAAAAGATTCTTGGAAGCATTTTTTGGAACTGACTGCTTTGCTCCATTCTCAATGTAAAGTGACGAAAGGAAAAAGTGATAATGGAGGGTCTCCTTCTGAAATGATTAGTTCGGTTCTATCAAAGTTTTATAGAAATTATATTGAGGTGACCTTTGATAATGCTGATTCTCGGATTGATGATATTAACCAACTCTCTGAATTTGCATTAAATTATAATAGTGTAGAAGACTTTCTTGCCGAACTCGCTCTAATGGGCACATTTGGAATAGAAACTACGGAACAAGAAAATAATTTTGATGAAGGGGAGTCTGTTATACTAAGTACAATTCACCAATCAAAAGGTTTAGAATGGAAGGCAGTTTTTGTTCTATGGCTAACTGATTCTAGGTTTCCTTCTGCAAGATCTCTTGGTACAGAAGCCGGGGAAGAGGAGGAGAGAAGGCTCTTCTATGTTTCTGTCACAAGAGCAAAGGATCACTTGTTTTTGTGTCAGCCTATGCTTGAAACGAATATGTACAAGCAAAGTGGATTTTCAAGGCTTTCGCGTTTTGTGAAAGAATTGCCTGACTCTTTATATGACAGGTGGACTCTTCTAGATGAAAGTTCATCAAGTGATAGTTTTGGAAGTACAGATTATGGAAGTGACAATTGGACCAGACCTGCAGATCCAGATGAACCGGATGGTTTTGTCTACGAATTTTTTGATGATAAGAATTAAAATATTTGTTTTTAATAGGAGAAAGTTTGTATGAGTGAATATTACAAGATCAATGCTGCTGATAATGATTTCAGACAGAATTACAGGTTGATGGTAGGAACTATTGTTCCAAGGCCTATTGCGTGGGTAAGTACCATCAGCAAAGATGGAGTAGCAAATTTGGCACCCTTTTCCTTCTTTACATGTGTAGGGCAGGATCCTCCGCTTGTTTCGATTTCTGTAGGAAAAAGCACAGATTCTTTGAAAGACACAACTAACAATATTCTTGAAAGCAAAGGGTATGTAATTCATGTCGTCTCAAATGGTTTTGAAGAACAAATGAATATTTCGGCAGATAATTTCCCTTCTAATATCGATGAATTTAAGGAGGCGGGTCTCAATGCTGTTCCATCTGAAAACGTATCTGCTCCTAGGGTAGAGAATATTCCTGTGGCCATGGAATGTGAGTTCCGTCATATGATCACCAATGGGGTTGGGCACAAAGTGAATCTAGTGATTGGAGAAGTGCTTTGCTGGCATATTCGTAAAGATGTTGCGATGGAAGAAGGTAAGTATATAGACCCTGTGAAATTAGAGCCGGTTGGAAGACTTGCAGGAAATGATTATTGCCGTACACAAGATATTTTTGCGATGCAAAGACCTGACAGAAAAACTGGACAGCAGTCACCTTGAGCCATGGGTTAAGATTCTGCTGCCCTACGTTTACGACTAATTTTTTTTGCGGAGTAACGTCATGAGTGATGTGCCAAAAAATATGTATGCTATTGTGACAAGTGGTCCGAACGAATTTGAATATAAAGAAGTTCCTGTTCCTGATTTTGAGCCTGGTAATATTCTTGTGAAAGTAGCTGCATGCGGAATCTGCGGTACGGATACTCATATTTTGGGAGGACATATGCGGCCCATGTGGCCCCCTTATTATCCTTTCATACAAGGACATGAATGGTGCGGAACTATTGCAGGGATTGGAAAAGATGTGAGAACGGATCTGGAAATTGGGGATAGAGTAATTATGGAGCCTACGGTTGGATGTTCTTCTTGTGCGATGTGTATAGCAGGTAATTATCATCTTTGTGAGAATGCAACAAAAAAAGACGGCGGATATAAACTTCTTGGACATACTGCAAATGGAGCATTCAGTGAATATGGATTAGCTCCTCCTAATAATTTACATAAAATGCCTGAAAAAATGACCTGGGAAGATGCAGTGATTGTGAATCAGGTAGTGATTGCACTTCATGCTCTGGATAGAGGGCAAATATATCCTGCTGATGAAGTTGCGATTCTTGGGCCAGGTCTTTTAGGGCTTTCTGTTTTGCAACTTGTGAAATATTTAGGTGCATCCAAAACATACGTGACTGGAAGAGGATATAGACTGCATATCGCGAAAGAACTTGGAGCGGATGTCGTGATTGATATTACAAAAGAAAATCCAGTAGAAGTAATTATGGAACATACGAATGGAAAAGGAGTAGATCTAAGCGTTGAGTGTGCTGGTCCTGTAAGTACGATGAGAGAAGCTGTGGATATGGTGCGAAGAGGAGGACGTGTAGTATTAGAGGGAATTAACGGGGGAGATGAGGTCTCCTTCAATACAGACCGCATTGTGTTAGATGAAATCTCTGTGTTTGGAGGAAGAGGTTCTCCAAACTGTTATCCTCGTGCCATACAGATTATTGCAGACGGGCACATTCAAACTGATAAAATGCTTACACATAGTTTTCCTCTCTCTGAATTTGAGGAAGCAATGAGAATGTTCCAGGCAAGGGAAGACGGTGTCATGAGAGTAATGCTGACACCTTAGGTAATCTATACATTATTTTTCTTTTTTTTAGAAAAAAGGAACTTTTATGCAGAAGATTTTAGTTTTCTTTTTGATTTTTTTTCTTGCTCCAATCTTTTTGTTGTCATCTGAACCTATTTATCACAAGGTGCAGTATCCAACCGGGGATAAGAAATTTCCTGCGGTAATCCTTTTACATACAAGCGGCGGATTCAAGACAGTCCTAAAACAGATTCCAAAATATATTAAAAAAGGTTTTGCTGTGTATGCCCCAGATTTTTTCAAAAAACACGGTATCTCGAGTTCAAACCGTATGGAAACGTTTGATGAATATAGAGAGCCTATTGAAAAGGAACTTCTTGAAATTGTTGCTTTAATGAAGAAAGATCCGAAGATAGATAAAAATAATATTTTTGCTGCCGGTTTTTCTAACGGAGGATTTTGGGCTTGTTTTCTTGCAGGAAAAGGCGTGGTGAATGCGGGTGCATCTCACTACGGGGTCTGGAAAGCCAATTTTGGACCAGACATGACAAATGAATATCCTATGGAATATTTCAGTAAAAAAAGCACACCGCTTCTTGCTTTGCACGGAGATGTAGATTCGATTCAAAAGATAGAATTTGCGCAGTATGCATGGATAGATATTAAGGATCGTGGAGGAAAAATTGTAACTCATGTTCTTCAAAATGCTGGCCATGCATGGGATTCAAATAAATCGATATTTGTTTATAATAAAAAAGCAGACAAAGATGCTCTAAAAAAGACAGTTCGGTTTTTTAGAAAACATAGCAAATAATATTCATTTTTTGCAATAGTTTATGCAGGCATAACTTTGGGATGCTCTAGCATCTCTTTTAGCGTTTTCAGAAACTCTGCTGCAGGAGCGCCGTCGATGATGCGGTGGTCACAGTTGATTCCAAAGTAAGCAGTGATTCCTGCCACGACTTCACCGTTTTTAACTACTGCTCTTTCTCTCGCTGCCCCGACAGATAAAATCGCGCTTTCTGGATAATTGATAATTGCTGAAAAATGGTCCACTCCATAAGCGCCTAGATTTGTAACGGTGAACGTTCCACCTTGCAAAGAACCTGGATCCAAAGTTCCGTTTCTGGCAGCGGTTGCCAGTGCATTGGTTTCTGAAGATATAGCATCGATACTTTTTTGATTTGCATTTTTAATGACAGGTACCATCAAACCATCTTCTAAAGCTACGGCTACCCCGATATTGATCTGTTCAGCACGTTCGACAGAATCTCCAAAAAACTTCACATTCACAGCGGGACATTTTTGAATCGTTCTTGCCGTATAGAAAAGAATCAAATCGTTTATCGAAATTTTTACGCCAAGATCTGTTTCCCAAGCCTGGCTACTAGCATTTCTTACCGCAAGAAGGTTGGTTAGATCTACCTCAGACTGCAGAGTGATTCTAGCTACATTAGACCAGCTTTCAGACATTCTTTGCGCAACCACTTTTCTCATAGGAGAAACAGGTTCGGTTCCATAAGAAACTTCTTGGTCAGCGACAGGTGTAGCTTGTTTAGAAGCACCCTCAATATCTTTTAATATAATTCTTCCGTTTGGCCCTGATCCTTGGACGGTTGTGTAATCTACCCCTAACTCTTTTGCTAACCTTTTGGCAGCAGGACTTGCTAAAACTCTATCGCCCACTGGTGCGGCAGCTTTTGTTTGATTAGCATTACTTGTTTCTTCTTTTACAGGCTCTTTTGCTTCTTCAACTTTTGTAGCAGGAGTTGCAGAATCAGCATCTTCACCTTTTTCTCCAATAACGGCTATATTTTCACCGCAGGGAACTACTGCGTCAGCATCAAAAATTTTCTTTAGAAGAACTCCGTTGTCAGGAGATTCTACTTCGTATTCGACTTTGTCTGTTTGGATGTCTAGAAGAATTTCTCCTTTTTTGACTGTATCGCCTTCTTCTTTTCTCCATGCAATAATCGTACCTTCTTCCATGGTAAGACCTAGTTTTGGCATGGGCATTTGTGTGGCCATAACATTACTCCTTTACAAGATAAAAACTTTTTACTTATCCATGGACGGTTCTTTTTATACCTTCTATTACATCTTCTTTGTTTGGTATTATAAAGTTTTCTAGCTTCGGCGAAAAGGGCACCGGAGTTTCTTTTGCGGCAACTCTCTCTATAGGCGCGTCTAAATAATCAAAAACTTCCTTGGAGGCTATAGCTGCAATTTCAGCTCCCCATCCGCACCTTTCTACAGCTTCGTGTGTAATGAGAAGGCGGTTTGTTTTTCTAACAGAAGAAAGAATCGTTTCTTTGTCTAAAGGAAAAAGAGTTCTTGGATCGATGACTTCTACTGAAATCCCTGATTCATCAAGTTCCTCCGCTGCGTCTAAGGATTTTTGTACCATGGAGGAGGTTGCTACCACGGTAATGTCTGTGCCTTCTCTTTTTACTTCTGCCACGCCGATAGGGATAAGATATTCTTTTTTGGGTGTTGGTCCCTTCTCTAAGTATAGAAGTTTATGTTCGATAAAAAGTACTGGATCTGGATCTCGTATTGCACTTTTCAGTAGACCTTTAGCATCATAAGAGGAAGAAGGCATAACTACTTTCAGACCAGGGATATGTACAAACCAGGATTCAAGACTTTGTGCGTGCTGTGCAGCAGAACTTCTTCCCGCACCCCCCTGAGTTCGAATCACAAGAGAGGTTTTTGCCTTTCCTCCAAACATGTAACGGACTTTCGCAACTTGATTTACAATTTGATCCATTGCTACTGCAGTAAAATCAATGTACATAAGTTCTGCTACTGGTTTCATACCAACTAGTGCCGCTCCTAAGGTTGCTCCTACAATTCCTTGCTCGGAGATAGGAGTATTTCTAACTCTTTCTTTTCCGTATTTTTTAAAAAGACCTGCAGTTGTTTTGTAGGATCCGCCAAACTCAGCTATATCTTCGCCAAGAAGAAAGACAGATTTATCCTTTTTCATTTCCTCATCGAGTGCTTCTATAATGGCATCTCTGTATAGTATTTCTCTCATGATCTCATTATCTTAAGTATCTGAATACACATCTTCTAATGCATCTTTAAGATCGGGTTCCGGACTTTCTTTTGCATAAAGAATAGCTTCCTCTATTTCCTGATTGATAGAAGAAATTAGTTTTTCTTTGTGGTCCTTGGTGATCCATTTTTTCTGCTTAAGAAAATCTTCAAAAGTCACCACAGGATCCATTTTCTTCCATTTGCCAACGACTTTGTCATGACCATAAGCTGTGCCAGGATCTCCTACATAATGTCCTAAAAAACGCATTGTTTTTGCTTCGATAAGAGTAGGGCCTTTTCCGCTTCTGGCTCTTTTGATGGCTTCTCCTGCAATTTCATAAACAGACATAGGGTCCATTCCATCTGCGACAATACCTGGAATGTTGTAGGATTTAGCTCTGTCCGCAATGTCAGAAACAGATTGGTGATTTTTTTGCGGAGTGCTTTCTGCAAATCCATTATTTTCACAAACAAAAACAACGGGAAGTTTCCATGTAGAAGCAAGATTGATTCCTTCGTGAAATGCTCCCTCGTTACTCGCGCCGTCCCCAAAAAAACAGACTGCAATATCTTTTGTTTGCTGTAATTTGAGACCTAGCGCAGCACCGGCTGCGATAGGAATTCCTCCACCCACTATTCCATTTGCTCCAAGTACTCCTAATTCTTGGTCAGCAATATGCATGGATCCGCCTTTGCCTTTACAGTATCCTGTTTGTTTTGCATAGAGTTCAGAGAACATTCCTTTGTAATGGAGGCCTTTGGCTATCATGTGACCGTGCCCTCTGTGCGTGGAAGTAATTTGATCACGGGCAGTTAAATGAACGCATATTCCTGAGGCAACGGCTTCTTCGCCGATATAGGCATGTAAAAATCCTGGAAGTTCCCCTTTGGTAAATAGATCAATGGAAGATTCTTCAAAACGGCGAATGCGAAGCATCGTTTCGAAAATCCAAAGTGCCTTTTTTTTGGTAATTGATGACATGTAATTTCACTTAAACTTTTTAAAAAACTTATATAGATATTTTCCAGAAGATATGCGCATTTGCTCCCCTGAAGAGATCGATATGCTAACATTTCATAAACACTCGAGCAAGTTTTCTTCCTTCGAGCAAGAGCATAAAATTTAAAACTGAAAATAAGACTTGCACTTTTTGGAGAATGGGAATAAATTTACTTAACTTGAATGAATCTGTTTAAGGGTCCGACATAGGTCCCTTTTTTTTATTCTAATTTTTATAGTTTGAAAATAATGAGAAAAGATTTGTCGGCATTAATTGAAGAGTTGGTGTCAAAACAAGGTTTTTATCTTGTAGAATTACAACATTCTGTTTCGCGAGGAAAAGATCTTTTAAATATTTTTATAGACAATCGTGATGGGGTTACATTAAACGATTGTGAAAAAATAAGTAGGCTTTTAGAAGAAGAAATTGAGAAAGATGGGTTGGCATCTGATAATTACCGGCTAGAGGTTTCGAGTCCAGGAATTGATAGGCCTCTAAAAAAACTTGCTGACTTTGTTCATTTTCGAGGAAAGATGGTTCGTTTAAGATTGTCGGACTCATTTCAAGAGAAAACAGGCAAAAAAAATCTTGTGGGAACAATTAATCACGTAGAAGATCAAGTGATTAAAATAGAGTCGAAAGATAAAATGATTTTTGAAGTTTCTTTTAATGAAATTGTTAAAGGAAAGCTAGAGATTGATTGGAATGCAGAGTTAGATAAAGATTCTGGATTTCATAGATAGACACTAAATGCAAAGGGGTTTCTCGTGAGTAAAGAGATTTTAGAAGTTCTGTCTGAGTTAGAACGTGACAAAGGTATTCCTAGAGATGTTTTGATGGAAGCAATGAAGGCAGCTGTAGTTTCTGCTTCTAAGAAACAATATAAACTAGGTGATAATGTTGATGCTGAATTTGATTCTGTGACTGGGGAAATAAAATTGCAGGCTAGAAAAGAGGTAGTTTCTGAAATAGAAGATTCCGAACTACAGATTTTATTAGAAGATGCGATCCTGCAAAAAGAAGATATCTCTTTAGGGGATTATTTGGTGATAGATCTCCAAGTTGAAGGATTGGGGCGTATCGCTGCTTCTACTGCAAAACAAGTTATTTCTCAAAGAATAAGAGAAGCTGAAAGATCCAAGATATACGGGGAATTTATAGGAAGAGTTGGAGAACTTATTACAGGCTCTGTCTCTCAAATTGATAAAGGAAATATTTATGTTGATATTGGTCGGACGGAAGCGATTCTTCCAAGAAGAGAGCAGATTTTTAAAGAGGTTTATAAAAGAAACGATAGGATTCGATGTTATATTTTGGAAGTAAGGGAATTTACGAAAGGTCCTCAAGGCCCTCAGGTAGTTTTGAGTAGAACTCATCCGGGATTAGTGGTTAGACTTTTCGAAATGGAGGTTCCTGAAATTTATGATGGAATCGTAGAGGTGAAAGAATGTGTTAGAGAGCCAAGTGGACGTTCAAAGATTGCAGTAACGAGTCGGGATAGAGATGTTGATGCAGTTGGTGCATGTGTCGGACCTAGAGGAACAAGAGTGCAGAGTATTGTGCAAGAATTGCGCGGAGAGAGAATCGATATTGTTTTATGGAATGAAGATATTAGAACATATGCTGAAAATGCATTGAATCCAGCAAAAATACAACATATTGATCTTTTTGAAGACGAAAAGAGAATGGAGATACTTGTTCCCGATGATCAATTGTCTATCGCAATTGGTAAATCCGGACAGAATGTAAGATTAGCGTCTCGTCTATTAGGTTGGAAAATTGACATGAAAGCCGAAGGCGAATATAGAAGGCTTATCGCGGAACAAACATTTTCTGGGGATAAAAATGCGAATCAGGAAAAGGAAGAAGATAAAAAAAGTGATTCTGTCGATAATGAATTGCTCAAATTAGAGGTTATAGGAGATAAAATGGCGGAATTGCTCATTAACAATGGTTTCGATGATATCGAATCTATTGCTTCGTCTACAGCTGAAGCGCTTTGCGAGGTTCCGGGTATAGGGCCAACAAGAGCAAATTTGCTCATTGAATCAGCAAAGGAATTTCAGAAGAACGAATCTGAGTAGTGCTCAAACGTTTTTTTGTTCGCTTTAAATAGTTGATTGATTTTTGTTATATTGGGTTTTGAATATTTTAAATAAGGTGATGAATGGCAAATACTAGAGTCTATACTTTGGCAAAAGAGTTGGGTTTTGAAAGTAAACTTTTTGTTAAAGAGTTAGAAAAAGAAGGAATTAAGGTAAAGAGTCATATGAGTACCGTAGATGATGAAACGGTAGATCTTATTATGACACTTTTTAAAGTAGAAGAAAAAAAATCTGCTCCGAAAAAAACACCTGCGAAGAAAAAACCTAGTCCTAAAGAAAAAGAAAAGTCAAAAGAAGAGATTGTTCCAGAAGAGGTGAAGCCACAGGATGAACAAATAGAAGTTCTTGAAGAAATTGTCGCTGAAGAAGAGACCATCCTGGATGAAGAAATAGAAGAAGAAAAAGCACAAGAGGAGACAGAAGAAGAGACACAAGAGGATATAAAGACGGTTGCGATTTCTTCTCCTGTAAATAAAATCAAATTAGAAGAGGTCATAACTATTAGTGAGCTTGCAGAGAAACTTAAAATAAATAGTACTGACATTATAAAGCATTTAATGTCTAAGGGTGAAATGACAACGCTTAATCAATCTATTGATTTCAAGACTGCCTCTAATGTTTGTGATTATTTCGAATGCGAGGTTGAATTAACAAAAGATTTGCTGGAGGAATCTCTGGAGCAGAATGATGACAATCCTGAAGAAATGGTAGATCGTGCGCCTGTTATAACTGTTATGGGCCATGTTGATCATGGAAAAACGCGCCTTCTGGATTCAATAAGAAATGCAAACGTTATGGATAGTGAAGCTGGAGGAATTACTCAGCATATTGGTGCTTATCGTGTTGTTACAGAAAAAGGGACTGCGGTCTTTATAGATACCCCAGGACATGAAGCATTTGCTGCTATGAGAGCACGTGGTTCGCAGATAACAGATTTGGTCGTACTTGTTGTTGCCGCGAATGAGGGAGTAATGCCTCAAACTAGAGAAGCTGTTTCCCATGCAAAGGATGCTGGGGTAGTAATCATGGTTGCCATAAATAAAATGGATTTGCCTGATGCGAATCCCGATAGGATTAAACAGCAACTTGCAGAATTAAATCTGATCCCTGAAGACTGGGGAGGAGATACTGTTTTCTGTCCGGTTTCTGCAAAGGATGGAACTGGAATAGAGGATTTGCTTGATTTGGCAATTCTTCAGGCAGAAATGTTAGAACTGAAAGCGAATGGGGAATGTTTTGCCTCTGGGATTGTTGTTGAAGCAAAACTTGATAAGGGAAGAGGTCCCGTTGCTACTGTGTTGGTACAAAGGGGTAAATTAAGTGTTGGAGATAACTTCGTTTCGGGAAAATGGAACGGAAAGGTTCGAGCCTTGTTTGATGATAAAGGGAAGAAGTGTCTAGATGTAGGTCCCTCAACACCAGTAGAAATTGTCGGTTTTTCAGGAGTTCCTCAAGCTGGTGATGTTTTGAATGTGGTTGAGGATGAGAGAACAGCAAGGGAAATCAGTTCTAGAAGATCTCATAGAGAAAGAGTTACAAGTTTGATGGGTATTAATAATGTAAACCTTGAAAACTTTATGGATGTTGTCAAAGAAGGAGATTTGAAGGAATTAAATCTTATTTTGAAAGCTGATATGCAGGGTAGTATAGAGGCTTTGAGGGAGAGTTTGGCAAAGCTAGGAAATGAAGAAGTATCTGTAAAAGTTGTTCACGATTCTGTTGGGGGTATTTCAGAAACAGACGTGATGCTTGCTTCAGCTTCTAATTCAGTCATCGTTGGTTTTAATGTAAGACCTACAACTGGGGCAAGAGACGCAGCTAAAAAAGAGAATATAGATATTAGACTACATTCTGTTATCTATGACGCAATTGAGGAAGTGAAATCTTCATTAAGTGGAATTTTAGAGCCTGTAAGAAAAGAAGTAGAAGTTGGCAATGTAGAAGTGAGAGATCTTTTTAGAATTCCGAGCGTAGGAGTAATTGCTGGATGTTTTGTTAAAGAGGGTTCTATTAGGAGAAATTTAAAAGTTCGTTTGATTCGTGATAGTGTTGTGATTTATTCAGGTGACATATCATCTTTGAAAAGGTTTAAAGATGACGTAAATGAAGTTAGAGAAGGGTACGAGTGTGGTATAGGAATAGAAGGTTTTAACGATATAAAAGTAGGCGATGTTATTGAATCTTATACAATAGAAGAAATTGCTAGAACTATATAATACTTCCCGATAATTCCGCGTGATAAAGTGCTATTCATAGGTTTGTTAACTATCGATTTTCTGGTTCCTGAGTGTTCTTCCCTCAAGCAAAAACGGAGTATTGTCAAATCACTTATTGACAAGATGAGGAATAATTTCAATGCTTCAGTTTCTGAAATTGCTAATGATAAGTGGCAACGTGGACAAATAGGCGTTTCAATTGTAAGTAATGATTCTAGATTCTTAGATTCTCAATTGAGGAAAATTATGAATTTTGTTGAAACTGTAGGTACTGTCGAAATTATAGAATCTAATATTGAGACTTTTTAGATGAATGATTATGAAAAAATACCTCGCTCAGAACGCGTTGCAGTTCTCTTGAAGAAGGAACTTTCAGAGTTGATTTTGACTCACGTTAAGGATCCGCGTGTGAAAGGTGTTCTCTTCACAAATGTTATAGTTACTAAAGATTTAAGAGAGGCAAAAGTGTATTTTAGTCGATATGATAATTTAAAGAATAACGAGGATGTCCTCCAGCAGAGTTTAGAGGGGCTAAATAAAGCAGGAAAGTTTTTGAGAGCAAAGTTAGGGGCGAAATTGAATTTACGAAATGTTCCTGCGCTTAAGTTTTTTGCAGACAATACGTTTTCAAGTATATCTGAAATAGACAAATTATTAGAAAAATTGTCTACAGATCAGGGTCCTTAGTTATGTCAATGTCTGGATTCTTGAATATAAATAAAATTTCAGGACCTACATCACATGATATTGTGGCGAAGGTTAGAAAATCTTTTGAGCAAAAAGTGAAAGTTGGGCATCTTGGGACTCTTGATCCTATGGCCGAAGGAGTTTTGCCTATAGCAATTGGTTCGGCAACAAGAACTTTCCCCTTTTTCCTTGAATTGCAGAAGACTTATGAAGTGACCATGATTTTTGGCAAAGTTACCGAAACGCAAGATATTACTGGAAAATTGATAGAAGAAAATCTAGTTTCTGGATTGGAATTATCTGAATGTCAGAACTTCTTGGATAATTTTCTTGGTAAAATCTTACAGACGCCACCTATGTTTTCTGCTATTAATTTCCGGGGCAAAAGACTCTATGAACTAGCAAGAGATGGGATAGAAATTGATCGAAAAAAAAGAAAAATTGAAATTTTTAATATAAAAGCGAAATCTATTTCTGGTCCATATTTAGATTTTGAAGTTAAGTGCAGCCGGGGTACCTATGTTAGGACACTTTGTCATGATTTAGGAAAACTGCAAGGATCTGGTGGATGTATGGTTTCGTTACGAAGGACTGGTTTAGGTCCGTTTTGTATCCAAAAAACTCTTTCTCTTGATGATTTTGCTGCTTTGTCAAAATCTGGTTCTATATCTGAAGTTTTAGTAACTCTTTGCGACGCTCTGGGTCATTTGCCGTTAATGACCTTTACTGATTCTGAAGAAGATAGATTGAGGAAAGGTATTGCATTACACTGTTTGCTTGAAAATATTAATATTTCAGAAGACGACGATTTTCGTATGCTTAATTCTAGCGGAAAACTTATTGGAATAGGAAGGGTGTTGAAGGGAATTTCATGTTCCTCTGAAAAAGTAAAAATTAGACCAATAAAAATATTTAATTAGTTATGAATACTATACATGTAACCAAAAGAAGGTTAGAATCAGCAGTCTTTTTGTGGTGATTTTGTATTTAAATTTTTTATGTTGTTTGCTGGAGGATTATTTTTACATGGTATTAGAGAAAGAAACGAAAACAGAATTGATACAGAAGTTTGGTTCTCATGAGAAAGATACGGGTTCCACAGAGGTGCAAATAGCATTGCTGACTAATCGAATTGAATACTTAACTGAACATTTCAAGATGCATGGCAAAGACCATCATTCAAGAAGAGGTCTGCTCAAAATGGTTGGTCAAAGGCGTCGTCTCCTTCAGTATCTAGAAAGTAAAGAAGTGTCTAGATACAGAACTCTTATAAAAGATCTTGGCATAAGAAGATAAATCAATCTTTAAATTTAAGGAAAACTTTTAATGGGTGTATCTCGTGTAGAAATGGAAATTAATAATAGTAAACTCGTTTTCGAAACGGGAGAAATTGCAAAGCAGGCAAACGGTTCAATAATGGCTTACTATGGCGAAACCTCAGTGCTTTCTACAGTTTGTTCGTCAGATGAGCCACGAGAAGGTTCAGATTTTTTTCCTTTAACTGTTGATTATAGAGAGTTGTCATATGCCGCTGGTGTAATCCCAGGTAATTTTTTCCGTAGGGAAGCAAGGCCTAGCGAGAGAGAAATTCTTACTTGCAGACTAATAGATAGACCAATGAGGCCACTTTTTCCTGAGAACTTTATGTGTGAAACGATGATACAAGTTATGGTTGTCTCATACGACAAGGTTTGTGATTGCGACATTCTTGCAATTAACGCAACTTCCGCATCTTTGCATGTTTCTGACATTCCTTTTGATGGTCCTATAGGGGCTGTGAGAGTCGGAAGAATTGATGGGCAAATTATCGTGAATCCATCAATAGAGCAACAAGATGAAAGTGACCTAAATTGCGTTTTAGCAGGTACTTCCGATGCAATTGTTATGGTTGAAGCAGGCAGTTTTGAGCTTTCTGAAGATGATTATATGGAGGCTTTTAAGCAAGGGCACACTGTAATTAAAGATTTGTGTGAACTTCAAGAAAAATTAAGGACTGAATGTGGAAAACCTAAAAGAGAAATTGAACCTGTAGAACATGATCAGGATCTTATGTCTAAAATAGAAGAGTTTGCATTGCCTCACTTAAATAAGGCTACAGAGGTACACGACAAGCTAGAACAATATTCCTCAATCGCTGAGGCTAAAAAATCTGCTGTAGAAGGTTTGTGTGATGATTCTGAAGATTCTCCAGACAAAAGTTTAGTTTCAGAATATTTTGGAAAATTAGAGAAGAAAATTTTCAGAAACATGATTTTAGAGAAAAGTGTTAGGGCAGATGGTAGAGGTCTCAAAGATATTCGTCCCATCACGATTAGAATGAAGCCATTGGCCAGATCCCATGGAAGTGCCTTATTTACAAGAGGAGAAACACAGGCGTTAGTGAGTGCGACAATGGGTACTTCTTCAGATGCACAGTTGATTGATTCGTTAGACGGTAAAACCGACAGACTATTTATGCTTCATTATAATTTTCCTGGATTTAGTGTTGGCGAAGCTAGGCCAAATAGAGGTCCCGGAAGAAGGGAAATCGGACATGGTGCATTAGCCGCTAGAGCTGTTCAAGCCGTCCTTCCTGAATTTGATTCTTTTCCTTATGTTTTGAGGGTAGTTTCTGAGATAACAGAGAGTAATGGGAGTTCTTCTATGGCGACTATATGTGGAGCTAGTTTGTCGCTAATGGATGCGGGTGTTCCAATTTCCTCTCCTGTGGCAGGAATTGCTATGGGCTTAATTAGTGATGAAGATACAGGCGACACTGCAATTTTGACAGATATATTAGGATTAGAAGACCATTTAGGAGATATGGATTTCAAAGTAGGCGGTACTCGCGAAGGTATTACGGCTTTGCAGATGGATATTAAAATTAAAGGTTTGAAATTAGAACTTGTTAAAGAAGCTCTAGCTCAAGCAAAAGAAGCTAGATTTTCTGTTCTAGATACAATGGATTCTGTGATTAATCAACCTAGTGCTGAGATGTCACCATATGCTCCAAAAATTATAACTTTACAGGTTCATTCAGATCAGATAAGAGATATCATCGGACCAGGCGGGAAGGTTATTCGAGGTATTATTGAAGAGACTGGAGCTCAAGTTGACGTAGATGACGATGGAACTGTTGTGATTTCTTCCTCTGATGAAGCGAGCGCTAATAAGGCAGTGGAAATCGTTCAAGAAATTACTCAAGTAGCAGAGCCAGGAAAGATTTATTATGGCACCGTACAGAAAATAATGGATTTTGGTGCATTTGTTCAAATCTTCTCAGGAACGGATGGTTTGTGTCATATAAGCATGATTGCAAATAAGAGAATTGAAAATGTATCTGACGTTCTGAAAGAAGGGGACAAAGTCTTAGTAAAATGTCTCCAAGTAGAAGGTAATGGTCGTATTCGCCTCTCTATGAAAGATGTGATTGAAGAAGAAGTTCCTGAAGAGTTGAAGGAATTTTATTCACCTGTTGTTTAGTTTTGTTGAAGTGTTTTTCTTAAACAATTTGTGGAGGTTCAGATGGATACTTTTGTTTTAGTAATAGGTGTATTGGTAGCTGTTGCTTTAATCTTTGTTTTCTTTGTGAATGATCCTTTTAATATCTTTCCAAAGAAATAGTAGTTTTTCAAAGTCTAAATTTAAGCTCTTTGAACTGGCTTACCCCATCCATTAGGTGCTGAGACCACGCCATCTTTCATAACGGTTTGTCCGCGAACGATAGTTCTTAAAACTGATCCTTTAATTTCAAGGTTGTTGAATGGAGACCATTTGCATTTTGAAACTATTTCCTCATCCTTGATAGTTTCTTTCGCATCTAGGTCAACAACAATCAGATCTGCGTCAGAGCCTACTTGAATTGTGCCTTTCTTTGGAAAAAGATTGAAAATTCTTGAAGGATTTTCGCAACATATCTTCACAAGCTGATTTAAGTTTAAACATCCATCATTTACAGCGTTTAGCATGAGTCTAACAGTGGTGTCTATACCAGGTATTCCAAAAGGAGCATCATGTATATTAGAAAGACCCGCATCTTTAGATTCTTTAGGGAAAGGGCAATGATCTGTTCCTATAGTATCTACCATTTCTTTGCCTAGCATTAAACGCATTTCGTCTTTAGTTTCCGGAGATCGTATTGCAGGAGTGAATTTGACGTATGGTCCTAGATTCTCAAGATGGGTGTGGTCTAAATAGAAATATTGAGGACAACTTTCTGCAAAAATATTTACACCTCGAAGTCTGGCAGATTGGATCTCTCTCAGGAGTCTTGGTTGACTTACATGAGCAACTAATACTCTGCATCCGGTAAGTTCTGCAAGATTGATTGCGTCCATAGTAGCGACAAATTCGCTCTCAGGATTTCTCCATTCACTAATACACATCCTGTCTGTTCGATTATCCCGATCAATTATTTTTTTTGATTCTTTTAGTATTGAATCACTTTCGCAATGAAGCATAACAGTTGCTCCAAACTTTACTGCTTCAAGCATGATGTTTCTAAGTTTTCCTTCTGAAATATCGGGTACGCCGTGTAATTCACACATAAACCCCTTGAAACCAAGAGCGCCAGAATCCCACATTGGTTTCAAATCGGCTAAATTATCTAAATCTAAACCCCCAAGTTGTCCAAAATCTACTACTGATTTTCCTGTAATATATTCGGTTTTCTCTTCTAGAATAGTGCTTGTATATACGAGTGGGTCGCTCCTGTGATGATCTATTACCGTTGTAATTCCTCCTCTTGCCGCTGCTTTTGTTCCTTGCTCCCAGTCCTCTCTGTCAGTAAAGCCTGGGTCCATCATATGGACATGCTCATCTACCATACCTGGTAAAACGTAATTGTTTGCAGCGTCTACTTCTTCTTTGGCAGAGATATCTTTATTTTCTGTTATTGCAATAATTTTTTCGTCTTTTATGTATATATTTCCATTGTAAGTATTGGAAGATGTTACGATTTGGCAATTAGAAACGACTAGGTCAGCATCCATTTTGATTCCTTATAGAAATATTAAGTTCTAAATATTTCACTAGCATAAACGATTAATTTTAAAAAACAAATTACTTTGAGATTTAAGGAATAAATAGAAAGTGGTATTAAATTAAGTCAAATTTTTCGATAGTAGATTTTATATCTGATTCTAAATCACATTCAATTTTTTTATATTTTTTCATTATATCTTTTATATCCGATAGAAAATCTATATCAATCTTTTCTTTCATTAAACTGTATGAAATATTTTTTATTTTTAAGTTAATTATTAATTTTTTCAAAGTGCTTTCTGAATTCCAATCTATCCCATCGAAAATAAATGTATTGAATGTATTCATTCCTATTAAGTAAAATCCACCGTCTTTTGATGGGCCAATTACTATTTTATTTCTTTTTTCTTTTGTATTTTTAATAAGTAGTGAATCGAAGGAATCTAGAATAGTCTGCTCGTTGATTTCAGGAATGTCGGTTCCTATTAGAATCGTATTATATCCTTGTGCTAATCTTTTCCCTGAAGAGGAAATCATCTTGTCGCCTAGATTTATGCCATTTTGTTTTGTGTGCAAAAAAGGGCCTGGAAGCCAAACGGATAAAGGTAAACGATAAAGTTCTTCAGAATCAACAGCCCATGCAGCTATTAAACTTACAGATCTTCTTTTTTCATATATTTTTCTTGCAAGAATGCTAATGTTTTTGAGGAGCGATTTGTGTAATTCTAAAGCTTTGGTTGCTCCAATTTCTTTACTTAGGCGTGTTTTTGCTCTTCCAGGCAAAGCAGGTTTTGTGAATACTATAAGACTCTCTTTTCTTTGTGAAAGAGACATGAAGTTGCTTTCTTTTTAGTCGAAAAGGATTGCTGCTCTTCCTATGACTTCGTTTTTTAATAAAGCTTGAAACGCTATCTCTAATTCTTCTAATTTAAACGTTTCGGTTACAATTGGCTTAATTTTTTTCTGTCTCAGTAATTCTAAAGATTGTCTAAGTTCATCCATAGAGCAATATCGAGAACCGTGAATCTCTTGTGCATTATTTAATACTTTTAGAGGGTCGACAGTAAAGTTTGGAAGTGTTCCTTCGAACGCGCTTGGAGGTCTGTATCCGACTATGATTAATTTTCCTGCACGACCTAGAGAATCCATTCCTATCTCTAAGGTCTCTTTGGTCGCAACATAATCTATGTAGACATCTACGCCTTTTCCGTCGGTAAGTGCAAAGAGTTCTTCTGTGACGTCATTCTCAATTGGATTTACTGTAGCAAATGCTCCAAGATCTGAGACCGTATCTAGTTTCTTGTTTGACACATCTATTCCAATGACATGTCCTCCACATAGTTGCGCCATTTGTACAGCGTGTATAGCTACACCGCCACCAGCACCGCAGATAGCGACTGTATTGCCTGGTTTTATTTGTGCCTCGGTTATACAATTATGATAAGGAGTGCATATCGCATCGGCGGCAAGGCATGCATCTAATGGTGTAACTCCTAATGGAACTTTGCATAAATTTACTGCTGGCACAACTGTATATTCTGCGTATCCGCCATCCATGACTAGTCCAAAAAAACCTTTAAAATTTTCGCAGAGACTTTCTCTTCCGCTTCGGCAGTAATTGCAATTCTTGCATGTTAAATAAAAATGACAAGTTGCTATATCTCCGGTATTGATAAGTTCTGAAGGAACCTCTGAGCCCAGTTCTATAACTTCTCCAGCAATTTCGTGTCCCATTATTCTTGGGTACTTATCAATAAGTCCTTGAGTTTTTCTCATTATTGCAAGTGTAAGTCCTACGCCTGTAGCTTTAAGTTTTAAAAGAACTTCGTTTGGTCCTGGCTTTGGTATGGGAATATTTTCTAATTGAAATCCACCGCCTAGTTCATGGATTCGCATGGCTTTCATTTCGCTTGACATACGGTCCCTCCTTAAATTTACATTTTTTTTTAACGATATTAGATGTTAGCATATATATTGTTCGATTTGATTATAGGAGAAGAAATGTTTTTTAAGATTGTATTGTTATTTGTTTTAGTGCCAATTGTAGAAATTGTCCTCCTTTTTGATATTGGAAGTGCAATTGGCTTAAATGCGACTTTGATCATAATTTTGTTGACGGGATTTTTAGGTGCTTGGATATCCAGAATGCAGGGAATGATAGTTTTGAGACAAATTCAGACAGAAATTTCTCAAGGGGCAATGCCGGCTGCTGAATTGATAGGGGGTGCTATCGTCTTTGCTGGTGGCATTTTATTGCTGACTCCTGGTATTGCAACGGATGTTGTAGGGTTTGCGTTTATGGTTCCCTTTTTGAGACATAAACTTCAAGATTGGATTTTGAGAAGATTTCAGGATGCTGTGGAAAGAGGAACTTTTAAAATAATTTCTTAGCATTGCAAAAAGAGTAGCTTGATTCTTTAGTATTTTTGAAAAGTCGTTATTGTATTTTTTCGCTGATAATTCTTTCTATCCCAGCAAGTGTTATTTCTTCTTGGCTACTATCATTCATATTTCTAAGGATAGCGGAATTGTTTGAGAGTTCGTCTTCTCCGATAATGAGTGCAAACTTTGCATTGGATCTATTTGCTTTTTTCATTTGATTTTTCATACTTCCACCGTCAAATGATAGTTCTGTACGGATACCATTTTCTCTAAGTTGATTTGATATTTTAAAAGAAAGAGACATTGGTTCTGTTCCTAGAGATATAATGAAAACCTCGGGGTTTTTGGTATGCGAGGATTCTTCTATTGTTGATTCAGAAACAAGTTGCATCAATCTTTCAATTCCTATGGCAAAACCAATCGCAGGAGTTTCCGGACCACCAAGTTCTTCTACAAGTTTGTCATAGCGACCACCACCGCAAACAGCATTCTGTGCGCCCAAATTATCACTGGTTATTTCAAAAACAGTGAGACAGTAATAATCCAGTCCTCTTACTAATCTTTGGTTGTAGGTAAATGGTATATTGCTGGAATCTAAATAACTTTTGACAGAGTCCATATGTTCTAGTGAATCAGTATCTAAAAAATTTTCATTTGTTGGTGCCAATTCAATAAGTTCTTGGTGTTGTGGGTTTTTACTATCAAGAAATCTAAAAGGATTTTTTTTAATTCTGTCTTTTATGTCAGTGTCTAAAGAACTTCCTTTTTCGAGAAGGAATTTTTTTAATTCTACAGAGTAATTTTCCCTAGACTTCAGATCTCCTAAGTTGTTTATTTGGAGATGTAGATCCTTGAGTCCTACAGATTTAAGAAAGTTCATCAGTAAGATTATCATTTCGGCGTCAATAGCCGGATCTTTTGAGCCAATTGCTTCAGCATCAATTTGATGGAACTGTCTCAATCTTCCAGATTGTGGTCTCTCATACCTGAACATTGGACCAATGAAAAATAATTTATTTAATTTTTGTTTATTGTATAGGGCATGTTGAACATAGGCTCTACAAATAGAAGCAGTTGCTTCAGGCCTAAGTGTAATTGAATCTCCTCCTTTGTCTTCAAAAGTGTACATTTCTTTAGATACGATGTCTGTTTCTGTTCCAATACCTCTTTGAAATAAGCTTGTTTGTTCAAATAAAGGAATATTTATCTCTTCATAATTGAACAAAGAAAACATTTTTCTTGCGATATTTTCTATATGACGCCAAGTGAAAAAAGATTCTGGTAGACTGTCGTGAACACCCCTGACTGTTGTAAACTTTGGCTTTGGCAAATCATTTCCTTATCTAAAGTATTAATACTTACCTTACTTCTAATTCTTAAAATTTCAAAGTCTCGATTGTAGTTTACCAAAACATTGGGATATTCTGCTTTTCTTGTTTTGATATTTTTTGAAATTGCCGATATAAGAACCAATAACGTTTTAATTATAGCAGTAAATTGAGGTGTAAATGTCAAGAACGGGATCGCAGGTGCTTTTAGATAGTCTTCATGAAGAAGGTGTGGAATACATCTTTGGAATTCCAGGGACTCTTACATTGCCTTTTTATGATTCTCTGATTGATTTTCCAAATATTTACCCAATAGTGAATCGTCATGAACAGGGAGCTGCGTTTGCAGCAGATGGGTATTCTAGGGTTTCCGGAAAAACTGGAGTAGTTTTTACAGTGCCTGGTCCTGGTGGGACAAATATTGCTACTGCTTTGCAATCTTCAAAAGAAGACAGTGTTCCAGTTGTTGCGATAACATCTGCTCTTTCCGATGCTATGCGTCATAAAAGTGCAATACATGATGTAGATATGGAAAATGCTTTATCTTCTTGTGTTAAAAAAGTTTTTGTCCCGAATAAAGTTTCTGAAATTAAAGATTATGTAAAAGCAGCTTTTGTATGGGCGAATGAAGGAAGGCCTGGGCCAGTGCAAATTGTGATGAAAGCGAATTTGTTTAAAGCGGAAGAAGAAAAGCAGATAGTAAGTACTATTGTTCCTTCTCCAGAGCCTATTCCGACCATTGATGAATTGAAATTAGATGAAATTGTTAAATTATTATTGAAAGCCAATAAACCAATCATTTATGCAGGTTCGGGTGTTGTTGCTGCGAAAGCAGAAAAACTTTTACAGACTCTAGCTCTGAAACTTGGTGCTCCTGTGATTACCTCAATAAAGGGTAGAGGTGTATTGTCTGAGGAAGATCCAATTTCTTTTGGCCTTCCAAGTTTTGTTGGATGTGAAGATATGCTTAAAG
This sequence comes from uncultured Nitrospinaceae bacterium, assembly GCA_964558115.1. Lineage (GTDB taxonomy): Bacteria > UBA8248 > UBA8248 > UBA8248 > UBA8248 > UBA3496. The sequence continues at coordinate 24,284 of CAZLCI010000017.1, forward strand.
AGTCTGATCTTTGTTTGGCTCTTGGGACAGGATTTGGACAATTCTCTACTTCCTACTATAAAATGCCCATGACGAATAATCTCTTGCAGATTGATATTGCAGAAGATAGGTTGGGAAGAAACTATCCGGCAATTCTTTCAATTCAGGCAGAAATTAATCTTTGTCTGCAGGGGATTTTGAAAAGACTAGAAGGTGTGGGTCCTTCGGCTAATACAGAAAGTCTATATAGAATTAAGTCTAGTAGGTCTCTTTACAAAGAAAGACTAGATAGATTCATGTCTAATGAAAACAATCCTCCTTTTCATGGGTTATTTGTAATGAAAACGATAAGAGACGTTATGCCTCCAAATACTGTATTTCTTTCAGATTCTTCCGCTACTCAGAGTTGGCTGATGGAAGAGGCATTTACTGTTTTTCAGCCTAATAGTATTTTGCTCTCAGAAGCATACCAATCTATGGGCTATGCATTAGGAGCTTCTATAGGTGCAAAAATAGGCGCTCCTGAAAGACCTGTATGCGGTATTATAGGAGATGGAAGTTTCACTATGGTATGCGGGGAACTAGCGGCTGCGCTAAGTCATTCTCTCCATATAATTATTGTAATATTCAATGATGGAAAATATGGGGCATTAAGACATTCCCAAAAATACGTTTATGGAGAAAGGTATATTGCAACGGATATAAATAATCCTGATTTTGTTACGTTAGCAAAATCTTTTGGGGCAAAAGGTCATAAAATTTTAACTAAAAATGATCTTGAAGAAAGTCTTGATAATGCACTGCATGAAAAAAACGTTCACATTATAGATTGCCCAATTGAAACAGATGTTTTGTCTACAAAATGGGAAAGATCTGTTAGTGTATTTAACAATGAGAAACAATAAATTAAGAGTTAATATTTAAAGTATAGCTTTAAACTATATACTATGGAGTTTTTATTTTGAATGAATCTGTGATTAGTGAAAGAACCCATAAATGCGGTGAACTTACCAAGGGTGATATTGGCAAAGAAGTGATCCTCAAAGGATGGGTAAAAAGAAGTCGTGATCATGGCGGATTAATTTTTATAGATTTGAGGGATAATTCAGGAGTTACGCAGGTTGTAGCAGACCCTGTAATTAACAAAAATGTTCATACTCTAGCTGAAAAAGTAAGAAGTGAGTGGGTCATCGCGATTAAAGGGGATGTGAATGCAAGACCTGAAGATATGGTGAATGAAAAAATATCTACGGGCGAGATCGAAGTATCGGTAACAGAGTTGAAAGTTTTAAGTGAATCCAAGACCCCGCCTTTTGAAATTGATGATGAAGTTGAAGTGGGGGAGTCTCTTCGACTACAATACAGATACCTAGATCTTCGAAGATCTTCTCTTTCCGATAACTTGAAACTCAGGCATCAGACAACGACGGTAGTTAGAGAGTTTCTTAACGGTGAAGATTTTATAGATGTAGAAACACCAGTCCTAACCAAAAGTACTCCAGAAGGAGCAAGGGACTATCTTGTCCCAAGTAGGATCCATAAGGGAATGTTTTTTGCTCTTCCTCAAAGCCCACAAATGTTTAAGCAAATATTAATGATTTCAGGTTTAGATAAATATTATCAAATAGTGAAATGTTTCAGAGATGAAGACTTGAGGGCTGATAGACAGCCTGAATTTACACAAATAGATATTGAATGCTCTTTCTTAGGAATGAAGCCATTTATGGATAAAATGGAGGAGTTGGTACGTCAGATATGGGATAAAGTTTTAGGAGTAAGTGTGGTCGAACCTTTTCAAGTTGTTACATATAAAGATGCAATCGAATTTTATGGAAATGATAGACCAGATACTCGTTTTGAAATGAAACTAGCAAATATTACTGAGATTGCGAAAGTAAGTGAATTTAAAGTTTTCAAGGGAACAGTCGAAAGTGGTGGTATCGTTAGAGCTCTTGCCGCTAAGGGTATGTCATCAATGTCTAGAAAAGAAATAGACGATTTAATTTCAAGGGCACAGGAACTCGGAGCTAATGGTTTAGCCTGGATGAAAATGACAGAGAATGGATTTGAGTCGAATATTGTAAAATTCTTTTCTGAGAATCAATTAAACGCTATAGCAGAGAAAACTAGAGCCGAAGTAGGCGATTTGATTCTAATGGTTGCTGATTCTGAGAAAGTGAGTGCATCTGTACTTGGGCAGTTAAGATTAGATCTCGGAGATAGGTTAGGACTGAGAGATAAGAATAAATTTAGTTTTTGTTGGGTTGTAGATTTTCCGATGTTTGAATGGGATGAAGATGAACAGAGGTTTTTTGCTATGCATCATCCTTTTACTCTTCCTGTTGCTGAAGATATTGAATTGTTTGAATCTGATCCATCTAAAATGAGAGCATGTGCTTATGATGTAGTTGTGAACGGAAGTGAAATAGGTGGTGGCAGTCAGAGAATTTATCAAAGAGACGTACAGCAAAAAATGTTTGATACATTAGGGCTAAGTAAAGAAGAAGCTAAAGAGCGTTTTGGATTTTTCTTAGAAGCTCTTGAATATGGCACTCCTCCACATGGAGGTATTGCATTTGGATTAGATAGAATTGTTATGTTGTTAGCTGGTGCTGATTCTATCAGAGACGTTATTGCATTTCCTAAAACGCAGAAGTCTACTTGTCTTATGACAGATGCTCCTACAGAGGTAGATAGAATTCAACTTAGAGATCTGGGACTTTCTTAGTGCACCCATATCAAACAAAAGACAAACGCTATGAATGATTTTTGTTCTGGTTTTGTAGCAATCGTTGGACTCCCCAATGTTGGCAAATCAACTCTTCTGAATCAAATTCTGAATGAAAAACTAGGAATTGTTACCAGAAAACCTGGGACGACAAGAACGAATATTCTTGGGATTTTGAATAAGCCAAAAGCTCAAATAGTTTTTTACGATACTCCGGGTATTGAAAGAGCAAAAAGCAGACTAGATAAAATTTTGGTAGAAGAAGTAAAAACGGCTTGTGCAAGTGCAGATATTGTCCTTTACATGATTGATATAGCAAGTAATTTTAATCAAGAAATCATCAAAGACTTTTTGTCTAATATGGATGTTCCGATAGTTTTAGTCCTCAATAAAATAGATAAATTTAAAGATAAAACAGTTCTTTTTGAAATGATAGAAAATTTTTCAAAAATGGACAATATTGTAGAGATAGTTCCTATTTCTGCGCAAAAGAATCAAAATGTCAGTAGGCTAATAGATGTTCTATTAGAGATGTTGCCTACAGGTCCAGAACTTTATCCGCCGGACATCCTTTCTGATTCTGATGATGTTTTTTTTGTTAGTGAATTAATAAGAGAGCAAGTGTATTTGAAATCGTATAAGGAAATTCCATATTCTTCAGCAGTTAGAGTCAATAGATTTGAAATTAATTCAAAGAAATCTTTGTATGAAATAGAGGCTGTTATTTTTGTAGAAAGAGAAAGTCAAAAAGGAATTTTGATAGGAAAGAATGCTTCAAAAATAAAGGAGATTGGTGAATCTTCTAGATTGGAAATAGAAAATTATTTAAATTCAAAAGTATATCTAGATTTGAAAGTTGGAGTAAAAGAAAACTGGAGACAGAAAGACTCGTCTCTAAATGAACTAGGATATTCAAATTAAGGAATTGCAGAAAATTTATCTAGTCTGGGATCTTGCTCTCTTTTTTCTTGCGGCAATTATTTTTCTTTTTCTGCGAACACTTGGTTTTTCATAGTATTCTCTTTTCTTTATCTCAGTAAGAATACCTGATTTTTCACACTGTTTCTTGAATTGCTTCAAAGCCTTGTCTATTGAATCACCTTCAAGAACTCTAACACCTGGCATATATAAATCCCTATCTATATCGTTAATATAATTTGCAAAAAGATAACAATGTGAATATCGTTTAATTTTATGCTTCAGTCAAGTGATTTTTATTAATTAGGGCTAAAAAAATGGGGATTTATAATTCGGAAGGTATTGTTCTTAATAAAATACCTTTTTCTAATACTAGCTTAATAGTTTCTTATCTCACAGAAGCACATGGGAAGGTGAAATTAGTATGCAGGGGTGTTAGAGGTTCTAAAAAACAATCTGGAGTGCATTTTGAACCTGGTTCTTTGGTGCACTTAGAATGGTACAAAAAAGATACTTCAGATCTAGGCACCTTGAGAAATTGTGATACTTCAAAAATATTTAGGCGTATTTGGGAGGACTATGATTCAATGCAGGTAGCACTCCGAATTATAAAGGTAATTGATCGACTTTTTTCTTCGAGTGATGCTGAAACTGTAAATTATAATATCTTTAAAAATGCTCTCCAATCTATAGAAAGTGGTTTAGTTCCTAAGAATGTGGAATGTACTTTTCTGTTGGGGGAGATTATAGCTTTGGGTTTTGCTCCTGCCTTGAATTATTGTGAAGAATGTGTGAACGGTAACAACAAGAAAAAAGTATATTTTAATATTGAAAATGGAGAACTTCGGTGTTCAGACTGCAAATTAAGTTCCTCGTATACGGTGAAGTTATCTCAAGGGACTATAATGACTATTAATGAGACTTTTCGTAAAAATGTACATGAGATTCACGATATAAAAATTATTACTCAGATACAAGAAGAGATTATTCGTTTAGGGTATTATTTTCTTTCCTACCATTCTGGCATAAACTTAAATGCGATTATGGAGAAATAATATAAAATATTTTATTGGGGTTTGAGGGTTTAAGAATTGATTAAAGATATAATTAAAAATCTAACTGACCAAGCTATTTCAGCATATGGTTTTGAATCAGACACTGATTCAAAGTCTATTTATAATGTTGAGAGACCTACCAATCCTGAATTTGGTGATTTTTCGACAAATGTTGCTATGGTTTACTCTAAATCAGAAAAGAAGTCCCCCATGACAATCGCAGAGCGATTGCTAGATTTCTTTCCTGAAAATAAAAAATTAATAAATGAAATAAAGATAGCAAAACCAGGATTTATTAATTTTTACTTAAATACTCAATTTCTTGCAAAGAATGTTGCTATTTTAAACGAAAAACCCCTTGGTCCTGAATTTGATAAGTTGGGAAGTGGTAAGTCTGTTTATCTTGAGTTCGTCAGTGCTAATCCAACTGGACCTTTACATGTAGGTCATGGTCGAGGTGCTGTTGTGGGAGATGCATTGGGGAGATTATTGAGAGCTGCAGGCTATAACGTTCATTCTGAATATTACGTGAATGATGCAGGAAATCAGATGGAAAAGTTAGGGGAATCGGTCTATATGCGTTTCAAGGAAATGAAAGGGGAAAAAGTAAATTTTCCTGAAGATGGGTATCAAGGCGATTATATAAAGAGTATTGCTTCATCTGAAGATTATTGCAAAGAAATTGAAAATCTAAGTGATAAAGAAGATGCTTTGAGATTATCTTCTCAAATAGGTGCAAAAGTAATTTTAGATAATATAAAAGAAAGCTTAATCTCTTTTGGGGTAAATTTTGATAATTGGTTTAGTGAAAAAAGCCTCTTTGAAAACAACAGTGTTTCTGAATGTATTTCTGAGCTCGAAAAAAGGAAGATGATATATGAAGAAGGAGGAGCTAAGTGGATTCGATCAACGGATTATGGAGATGAAAAAAACAGAGTAGTCGTAAGAGATAATGGAAATCCTACGTATTTGGCATCTGATATCGCATACCATAAACTTAAATTTGCTAAGAAATTTGATCAATATATAAATATTTGGGGTTCTGACCATCATGGATATCTTCCACGAGTCAAGGCTTCGTTAGAAATGCTTGGTTTTGATTCTTCATTATTAGATGTTCTGTTTATCCAATTTGTAAGCCTGAAAAGAGGTTCAGAAAAAGTGCAAATGAGCACTCGTTCTGGAGAGTTTGAAGAACTCACTAATGTAGTGGATGAAGTTGGCGTAGACACGGCTCGTTTTTTCTTTTTAATGAGAAGTCCTGATACAACATTAGAGTTTGATTTAGATTTAGCTAAAACGCAGTCCAATGAAAATCCAGTTTTCTATGTGCAATATGCTTACGCAAGAACATCAAGTCTTTTCGAACAAGCAAATCAAAGAGGAATAAAAATAGAAACCATTGATAGTTCTGTTCTTCAATTGTTGGATTCAGATGATGATCGAAAATTATTTCTAAGTATTCTTGAATGGCCAGAAAATCTTATAATGGCAGTGAAAGAGCATGAGCCACATCATATTGTATTTTCATTAATGTCTATAGCTAAAAATTTTCACGGATACTATAACCAGAATAGATTTATCTCTGACAATAAAGAAATAACATGCGCTAGACTTTTCCTCGCGAAATGTGTCAGAGGAATAATTAGTAAAGGATTAGAATTAATAGGTATTGGCGCACCAGAAAAAATGTAAAATACTCTACCGCTCTAAGAAAGAGAATTTAATTTTCATGAAGAGAAATACACGAAAAGATTCTTTTTTGAGTGTAAACCTTACAAAAGCTAATTTTGCAGTTTGTATATCTATATTCATTTCTTTAGCTGGCATTTTTTTTGCTTTTGGCCAATGGATGGCTAGAAAAGATAATGTCAAAATTTATGATAATGAAAATAAAGAAGAACGTTCGAAAACTGTTTTTTTATTGAAGAATGACAGAAAAAATGAATCTTCTGAAAATGAAAGAAAGAAAACTGAGAAAACAAAAAAGGAATTTTATCAAACCTTGAAAGAATATAGGAAAGATAGAAGTGAAGATTCTGAGGAATTACATTTAGAAAGAAATACAGTAATAAAAGATAAATTTTCTCAAAAGAAAAAACTTCTTCAGTTAAAAATACCGAAAAAAATATCATCGAATGATGTTCGCAATAGAAAACCTATTCTGAAAAGTGCATACTCTTTACAGATAGCATCATTTAGAAAAATAAGTACTGCTGATGACTTTCTGAAGAAATTGAAATATAAGGGATTTTCTGCATATATACAAATTGCAGACTTAGCACAGAAAGGTAAATGGTTTCGCGTTAGAGTAAACGTTCCTCAAGAAAAAAATGGTCTTCAAGATTTAAAGAAAAGATTGAAGAAATATATGAGGATTTCAAAATTCCAAGTTATCAAGAATTGATATAAGATTTTTTAGGAGTTTGATTTGGTTTCAGATAGGTTTCCACCATGGCTAGTCAAAAGGCTTCCAAATCCAAGTAAGGCGCATCACGTAAAATCCTTGATGCGTTCGAAGAATTTGCATACCGTTTGTGAAGAAGCCAGATGTCCTAATTTGGTAGACTGTTTTTCAAGAGGCACTGCAACTTTTATGATAGGTGGTGATATTTGCACGAGAACCTGTGGATACTGTTCCGTTTCTAAGGGAGATCCTTTGACTTTAGATATTGAGGAACCTATTAATGTTGCAGAAACAGCTAAGTCTATGAAATTGAAACACGTAGTAGTGACTATGGTAAACAGAGATGATCTGCAAGACGGGGCATCTGAACATGTAGCTAAAACTGTGACCGCGATAAGGTCTAAAATTCCTTCTGCGAAAATTGAAGTGTTAGTTTCTGATTTCTTGGGTGATATTAAATCAGTTGAAACAGTTGTATTGTCAAAACCGGATGTCTTTAATCATAATATGGAGACTGTGAGAAGATTATTCCCTAGAATTAGGCCAAACGGCGATTTTAAAAGATCTCTTGAGGTTTTGTCGGTAGCAAAAAAAATAGATCCAAAAGTATTTACTAAGAGTGGGGTCATGGTTGGTTTGGGGGAAAAAGAAGAAGACGTTTTTTCTTTGATGGATGATTTGAGGGATCCAAGCATAAAATGTGACATACTAACAATTGGTCAGTATTTACAACCACAAAAAAAGGCTATTCCTGTAAAAGAATATATTCATCCTGATGTTTATCAAAGGTACAGAATTGCTGCAAAGGAAAAGGGTTTTTCTTATGTTTTTGCTGGTCCTTTTGTTAGAAGTTCATATAATGCTGCCGAAGCATTGGAATTAGCACAAGGAGATTTAACAGAGTCCTCTCAGGACTTAGAAGGAAGAATGTATATGACCGATTCAGGTTTAGGGAAAAATATTTCTCCTAAACGTAGTAAAAAGAAGAATCTTAATATATTTACACAGGTTCAGTATGAATAATTTTGAAAGAATCAATAGATTGCCGCCGTATGTCTTTGCTGAGGTTGATGAACTTAAAATTAATGCGAGGCGAAGTGGTGAAGATATTATAGATTTTGGGATGGGAAATCCAGATCTTCCCACTCCTCCTCATATCGTAGAAAAACTAGTTGAGGCGGCATCGAATCCTAGGAATCATAGATATAGTGCCTCTAGGGGAATTACGCGCTTAAGAAGTGCAATCTCAGATTGGTATGGACGACGTTATGACGTGGATATTGATTCTGAAGAAGAGGCTATTGTAACTATTGGTGTGAAAGAAGGTATCTCACATCTGTCATTAGCGATAACAAACCCAGGTGATTTAGTGATGGTTCCAAGTCCTACTTATCCTATTCATACATATGCTCTTGTTATAGCAAATGGAAATGTTGTGCAGGTTCCACTATCTCTAGGTGATGATTTCTTTTCAAATATGGAAGATGTAATAAATCCGTTATGGCCTAAACCAAAGATTTTATTGTTAAGCTTTCCGCATAATCCTACTACTGTATGTGTAGACCTTGATTTCTTTGAAAAAGTAATTGGTTTTGCAAAAGATCATAATTTAATTGTTATTCATGATTTTGCCTATGCAGATTTGGGTTTTGATGGTTATAAACCTCCAAGTATGCTTCAGGTGCCAGGAGCAAAAGATATTGGTGTGGAGTTCTTCTCTATGTCGAAAAGTTATTCAATGCCAGGATGGCGGATGGGTTTTGCGGTAGGTAATAGAGAACTTATATATGCTTTGAGACGTATTAAAAGCTATTTAGACTATGGTGCGTTTCAACCTATTCAAATTGCTTCAATAATAGCTCTCAATGGATCGCAGGATTGTGTGGATGAGATTAGAGATACCTATCAACAAAGAAGAGATGTCTTATGTGAAGGTTTGGGTAGAATAGGTTGGCCAGTAGAAAAACCAAAAGGAACTATGTTTCTATGGGCTAAAATTCCTGATAAATTTAAAGATATGGGTTCTATGGAATTTTCAAAACATTTATTAAGGGAATGTAAAGTTGCAGTATCGCCTGGAATAGGTTTTGGAGATTTAGGCAATGATTTTGTGCGATTTGCAATGGTAGAAAATGAACATAGAACTAGACAAGCATTGAAAAGTTTAAGATCTATTTTTTAGTAAAGAGAATCTAATGAAAAAAATATCAGTTGGCTTAATAGGTTTGGGAACAGTTGGTTCTGGTGTTGCTAAATTATTGCACGAACAGAAAAAATTGATAAGTAGACGTATTGGTTGCGAAATTGTTGTTACTAGGATTGCAGATCGAGGTGCATTGAAAAAAAAGAAAACAGCTATAGGTGTTGCTAAAGAAAATATTGATACTGATATTACTGCTCTGATAGAAGATGAGAGTATAGATATAGTTGCAGAACTGATAGGCGGATTGGAGGATGCAAGAAAATATTTGTTGAAATGTTTTGAATTAGGCAAGCCTGTAGTTACGGCTAACAAGGCAGTTCTTGCAGTGCATGGAGAAGAAATATTCGAAGCATCATACAAAGCAGATTGCCCGATTGGTTTTGAAGCTTCAGTGGCTGGTTCTGTTCCAATAATAAGGAATATTCGCGAGTCTTTTGCTTCTGATGATATATACGAAATTGCAGGTATCTTGAACGGAACTTGTAATTATATTCTTACCGAGATGACAGAAAAAAATCTTGAATTTTTGACTACTCTGGAAAATGCACAAAAGCTTGGTTATGCAGAGGCCGATCCTTCTTTTGACATAGATGGTATAGATGCAGCTCACAAGATAGCAATTCTTGCAAATATTGCATTTGGCAGTCCTGTCAACGTTGACTCGTTTGCTGTGGAAGGTATTAGAAATATCCATTCACATGATGTTCAATATGCTACAGAGTTGGGATATAGGATTAAACTCCTTGCAATCGCTAGAAAAACAGATGAAGGATTGGACATACGTGTTCATCCAGCTTTATTACCTAAAGATAATCCTATAGCTCAGGTTAATGGCGTTTTAAATGCAGTAAGCATTTCTGCATCTCATGCAGGTCCTCAAGTTTTTGTCGGACGTGGTGCAGGAGCAGAGCCAACAGCTAGTGCAGTAGTGTCAGATATTATAGAATTAGCAAGAAGTAAGTCTTTAGGAATTAATTCAAGAATTCCACCCGCATCTTTTATGGCAGAATTTAGAAAACACAAAAATGTATTGGAAAAAGATCTGAATTCAACTAAATTTTATCTTAGATTTTCTGTATTGGACAGTCCTGGAGCGTTGAGCGAAATTACGGGTTTGCTAAGCGAACAGGATATAAGTATAGAAACTGTTTTGCAGAAAGGAAAAGCAGTTACTGAGGGTTATGTTCCGCTGGTGATCATGACACATCAAGTACTAGAAAAAAATATTGCCAAAGCAATTGAAGATATTCTTAAACTTGAAGTTGTTCATCCCGAATTTTCTATAATAAGGGTTGAATCAAATCATTCTTCCTCTGTCGAAAGTTAAATGAAGAAAATCATTGTTGTGCATTTAGGTGATGTGTTTGATGAGAAAGAAGATTTGTTAGAAGATCAAACACCTTTAGAAGTCGCAGAAACTCCTTTTTTTGATCAAATCTCTTCTTTTTCCTATAGTGGTACTTTAGCAAGACCAGAAATCAAGGATTCTTTTTCTCTGACCTCAATTCTATCAATGCTTTTAGGTTCTCAAGAATCTCATCATTCGTCTGTTTTGCTTGCCGAGGGAATAGGTTGCGACCTTAAGGAAGGTGATATTGTTTTTAAAAATAATTTCGTATCTTTGAAACCTACGGCAAAGAGTCTTTCAGTAATGGATCCTTTAGGTTCTTCCCTCTCTATAGAAGAAAAAATGCAATTCACAAAATTTCTAAATTCTAATCTTTTTCAAGAAGATGGTGAATCATTCTTTTTGAATACTGCAGCAAATGGGGATTCTGTTTTTGTCTATAGAAAAAACGATTCAGAGAAAAGACTAGTATCATTTGATCAATTTAATTCTCCATTTGAATATATGGGAAGGGAAATAGATGTTTTTCCAAAAATGCAAGATCAGTCAAAAAGATTTATGTATATTATGAATGAATCACAAATGCTACTGTCAAAACATCCATTGGTAGTCGAAAGGTCTAAGGATAATTTTCTTATTGCAAATAGCATTTGGTTTTATGAAGGTTCATATGTGAATTCTTTGAATCGCAACTTCAAAAATCAATTATTTAAAAAAAGCAGCATTATTTCTTCTAATATAATTCTTAAAGGATTTTCTGGTGTTCATGGAATGGAGTTTTTATCAAATAAGGATTACCAGTCAAATTTTATTGAAAATAAAGATCTTATTTTTTTCGATAATGAACTAAGTGACAAATATACTGATCCGATTGGTAAAGTTAATGAGATACAAAAGTTAGACAAGGAGATGAAAAAGTTTTCAGAAGATTATTTGAAATATGACTCGCTAGTCTTATTTCTTTTTAACTATCCAAAAAACACCAGTAATTATATGGAAAGAGGGCATTCTTTTTTGTTGACTGAGCTTGATAGCGGAATATTTAGATTGCCTAGGAAAAAAATTACTACATTTGATTTACTTTGTACGATTTCTAATGCAATATCCCCTCCCGAATTAAAAACTTCGGGATTTACTGAGAAGAAATTCGAAAATAGAAAAAATCTGAGTCCTGCTATATTGGGCGCCAAAATATTTAAAGGTTAGTTTTCTGGGAGAAGACAATGAGTCTGGTGGTTCAAAAGTTTGGAGGCACATCTGTTGGAGATATTAATCGACTTCTGGCAGTTGCAAAACGTGTAGTCTCTCAAAAAAATAAATGGGACCAGATGGTCGTCGTTGTTAGTGCTATGGGCGGAGAAACCGATCGCCTTATTGATATGGCGGGTGTTTTGAGTCAGAATCCACAGAAGAGAGAAATGGATCTGTTGTTGACTAGCGGGGAGCGTATTTCTAGTTCTTTGCTTTCGATAGCAATAAATTCTCTTGGTTACC
>CAZLCI010000018.1:0-16286 GCA_964558115.1 uncultured Nitrospinaceae bacterium
TTTTGGGGCGTTAGATGCACAAACAAGAGAGGATTTGCAGTCATTAACTGTAGAAGTATGGAAGAAAACGAAGAAAACTATTTTTTATGTTACTCATAATTTGAGTGAAGCAGTTTTCCTTGCGGATAGAATTATTGTTCTTGCAGGACAACCAGGTGTAATTCACAAGGAGATTACAGTCGATATCCCAAGGTCAGAAGAGTTTAAGAGAGATGTGTTTGATCCACGATTTGTAGAACTTGAAAAAGAGACTACTGAGGCTGTAAGAGGAAATTAAAAAATGAGGTTCACATTTTTGATGCTACCAATTCAAGTTTTGGTACTTCGAAAATTTTCACGTGCTTATAATAAAGCACCATACTTTTTTTCTTTCTAAAATGATTAAATTGAGCCATTTTCCAAATAATGGCAGCGCAATGTTAGCTATTTTTTGTGATTTGGCCTTTAAAGACGAAGTAGACTTCAGGCCTTGGCTTTCTGAGGATATGTTTCCCGCGCGTATTAATATTGGTTTTGAAAGTTGTGCTAGTTTCAATTTGTGTCAGGGACAGGGTTCTAAATTTCTTACTTTATATGAAACTCCTAGTCTGGGACATTTATATGATATCCCTTACCAAGAACTGCGACGAACACGAAAACCCAGAGATTCTGCATATCATAAAAAATTTCAAAATCCACAGCGATACACACTTTCTTGGATAGGACCGGAAATCTCAAAAAAAGGGAGCGGTTTTGCCCCTTATTTGAGTATTGAAAGATTTAATCCAGAAGATGATTTGATTGAAGAATTTAATTCATGGTTTGTTCGTACGTACATTCCTATCTTTTTGAATTCAGATTTTATAGTAGGTCTAAGACGTTTTGTATCTATAGAGGGGCCTCATAAATTTTTTATCTTAAAGGAATTTATAGGTCTTGAAAATTTCAAAAACGATGTTCAAAGAACGCAAAAGACTAAATTTGGAATGGATGTTTCAGGAATTTATCTAAGAATTATTCAAAGTCCTTAGCTGAGAGTTATTGAATTCATTTTTGTATTTTTTTCTAACTTTCCTGCTGAAATTAGTAGATTTTCATAAAGAGGAAATTCGTAAATTTCGTTTTTTCGAAAGCGGTGTAATCTCTTATTTCTTGTAATATCGAAATGTATTTTTAATTTATGTACTGAATTAAATATTTTGTGATCAAAGCAAAGCCCATTAGTAAGATAATAATCTTAACTATCGCAAAAAATATTTTATCAGTAAGAAACTTGTATATTTTAGTTCCAACGATAAATCCAAGTAGTACAGGAATAAACATAACGACAGTAAGCCCTATTACTTCTTTGCCTCCGAGTCTCGATTGAAGAAAAGCTATTGTGGTTACTCTTAGAATTACTTGTGTACTACTTAGTATAAAAAGGTATCTATTTTTTGATAAATTCATTCCTGTTAAATAAGATGCAATAACATGTGAGGGCATACCAACAGTGCCTAACATTAATCCTGCTATTCCTCCCATCCCGATTGAACGCTTAAAAGTACTATCCTTTTTCTTCGTTTCTGATTCATTGAAGTGATCCCAGCTAATTTGGATTATTAGATAAAGTCCCAAAATAAATTTCATCAAATTTGGATTCATATTTAGCAAGATAGTCAGTCCAATTCCAAGACCTATAAGGCTAGAAAGAAAAAAAGGAAGGAAAATTGAAAATCCTTCTTTTGCTGCTTCGCGAGTTCTCCAGCAATTAAAAAAACTAGTGACTAATGTTGGTATAGAAATGACAACAATAGCAGTCGGAACATCCCAAAATAGAGAAACTGTAGGAGTGGTAAGTGTTGCAAAGCCGAACCCACCTACTGCTTTAAGACCCGAACCTATAAAGGCTGCACAAAAGACAATAAAATATTCCATTTTCCCTCTATATCTAATATAGGATAAGATTAATTCTTTTTGCATATTTGATAAAAAACACTTTATTGCATATGGTATAGATCATCAAATTGTTTGTTGTTTTTTTCTAATTTAAAGGGTTTTCTTTTGTCTTCATTTTTGGAACTGATTCCAGATTCTCATAGACATCTCCTTAACTCAAAGGCTTTGATCTTTTTGGCTACTACAATGAAAGATGGTTCACCGCAGGTCTCCCCTCTTTGGTTTAGTGCGGATGATAACTTTATATTGGTTAATTCTGCAAAGGGTAGAATTAAGGATAGGAATATGAGAAGAAATGAAAAAGTTTCTTTAGCTATCGTTGATCCTGAAAATGCTTTTTTATGGATGGGTATCCAAGGAAGTGTAGTTGATATAACTGAGATAGGTGCAGATGACCATGTAGATTTACTTGCAAAAAAATATCTTGGAATGGATTCCTACCCGAATAAACAAAAAGACCAAATTCGAGTAACATATAAAATTAGGGCGGACAAAGTTTATACAATGGATCCACCCCCTGTTTTTTCTTAATTTCTTCTTAGGAGTAATGCAATGAAATTTTCAATCTTTTTCATCCCTTCATGCGCTGAAGGCGAATCCTATCAAGAGGAGTACGACAATCTTATGGAACAGTGTGTTATAGCTGATGAGTTGGGGTTTGATGCTGCTTGGGTTGCAGAACACCACTTTTCCAGAGTTGGGATGTGTCCAGATGCTCTGATGGTTGCTTTAGCGATTGCGCAGAAGACAAAAAAAATAAGAGTTGGTACGGCAATTAGTATAGTGCCTTTTCACAATCCGATCCGTTTAGCAGAACAAGCGGCTTTAGTAGATGTTTTAAGTGGAGGTCGACTTGATTTTGGTATTGGAAGAGGGTCACAACCCAAAGAATTTCAGGGTTTTAATATAGATCCTTCAGAAAGTAGAGAACGAATGCATGAGGGAATAGAGGTTATGACCAGACTTCTCGCTGGAGAAACACTTACTTATCACGGGAAGTATTACAGTTGTATTGATACAGCAATATATCCCAAACCTGTGCAAGATCCTTTGCCAATATGGATTTCGGGTACTAGTCCTGAAACTTATAAGTATGCAGCAGAAAAGGATTTCTATGTAATGGCTTCTGCTGGTCATAAAGGTGCAGAACATTATCTTGAAAAAATCCAATTGTACAAAGATGGTCTTTTAAAGCGAGGTAAAGATCCTGAAAATTGTGAATATCTTTTAGCGCATAATATTCACGTAACAGATGATCCGGAATCTGCTTGGAAAGAAATTGAACCAGCTGAATCTTGGTATCTTAATCATAGAACTGAGGTGAATTCTATTGAAATGCCAATTGAGCAGAAAGAGTCTTTAAAGAGAAATATGAGTTATAAATTATCTATACGCGAACAGATAGAAGGAGGAGGGGTAATAGGTCCTCCAGAAAAAGTAATAGAAGATCTTGAGCGTTTAGAAAATGACTTTAAGATAAATCATGTAATGAATTTTTTGCTTAGAGGTATTAATCAACGTGATGCAATCGAATCTTTAGAAAGATTTGCTGCAGAAGTAATGCCTCACTTTAAAAAGAAAGAAGTTAGAAGTTCCGCAAATTAATTATTAGGAGGTTTCTATTTTATGTGGATGTCATCTTTACGTTTAGGTGAAACAGAAGAACCGGCTAAGTCTATTTTAGAAAAGATAAACGAGCAAAGAGGCGCAGTCCCGAAACTTTTACTTACTATGGCACGCAGACCAGATGTTCTCAATGGTAGACAGACAATGAATATGGCAGTGCATGCGGGAAACTCTACCCTTGGAAAAAGAAGGGAAGAACTAATTTCCTATTACGTAGCTACTATTGGTGGTTGCTATGGTTGAACTCTCAATCATGGCCAAAATTTCCGTGATGAAAGTGGCGAACAGGTAAGTTTAAAAGATGTTGCTGGAGTTGTTATGGATAGAGACAACTCTTCGGTTTTGGATGATTCGGATAAGGCGATGCTTGTTTTTGCAGAAAAACTCACTTTTGATCATCATTCAATGTCTGAAGATGACCTTAATAAATTAAGAAATACTGGTTTTAGTGATGAGAACATCTTAGATATTATCGCTTCAGTTTCTTATAGAAATTTCAGTAATCGTATTAATATATCCTTAGGTCTAGATGATGCTCCTTTAAAGGGACCTCAAGAGTTAATGGATGTAGTAGAGTTTTCAAGAAGAGCTAATGTTTAGAAAAATAACCTTAAATAGAAAAGGATAGGAATAATGGCTGAATTAAGTATTAGACCTCTGCATTGTGGAACTATTCATACCGATTACTCCAATATGGTTTATTGGACAAATTTTGGAACAAAAATTGATATTCCTTCTTTTATTTATTTGATTGAAGGTGCGGATCAAAAGATTGTAGTAGATACAAGTTATTTAGATCCAGAGCGTGGTGGTGCACCATGGCCTGCTACTAGAACCCCAGAACAGGATGTTAAAAAACAGATAGAAAGCGCAGGTTGGAAATGTGAAGACGTAGAAATCTTGATTCTGACTCATTTGCACTGGGATCATTCTCAGAATTGTGATCTTTTTCCTAATGCAGTTAAATATGTTTGGGCTAAAGAATTGCAATACGCCATGTGTCCGGTTAGTTTGCAAGCAAAGCCGTATGATTCCCCGATCCATCCGAATACAAGATGGCCTGTTTATGCTCAACAAAATATTATTTTTGAACCTATTTGGAAAGATGAGTTTGAAATTGTTCCAGGCGTCATGTATTTCCATACTCCTGGGCACACTCCAGGGCATTGTTCTGTTGCAGTAGAAACAAAAGTTGGTACATATGTAATTGCCGCAGATGTTATACAAATTCAAGAAGGGTTAGACAGACGAGTTCCTGCGGGTCAAATGTCGAGTATGAGTGATGCTATTAATAGCATAGACAGATGCATTTCTATTGCATCCAAAGAAGAATACATTTTGCCTGGACATGAAATTACTGTTCTCGAGCATGATGTTTATCCTTATGTATAATTGTCAATTTTACTATCCTATGGAAGGTTAACGATGGCGATGAGTGAAAGGGGCAAAGCCCTTTACGATAAGATGTTAGCTGCAAGAGGTTTTATTTATCCTGCATATGAACTTCTATGTGAGGTTGACCCTGATCTTTTGGAGCATTATGAAGAATTAAAAAACCACATAATGAAGAAAGAAGGTCCTTTTCATGAGAAATACAAGGAATTATTCATAGCCGTTGCGAGTGCTTCTCGCGATCCTTCTGACCTGGAAGGTATTCGCAATCACCTAAAAAAAGCACTTCAACTTGGTGCAACTGTAGAAGAGGCTACTGAAGCTCTTGAATGTATGTTGCCTCCATGTGGAATGACTGCATTAGTTGCAGGATGTACACAACTAAAAGAAGTGATTGATGAAGGCTATTAATCAAAATTTTTTTATCTAAGTTTGGGACCGTTGCAAATTTCTTTTGCGGCGGTCGCAAACATTGATGCGGCATGAACTAAGTTTTTTGCCGGGACTCTTTCATTAGGTAAATGTGCCTCAGATATAAACTCTCCAGGCCCAAAGAAAACTCCCGGTATGCCATTTTCTATAAATAGTCTAAGAGCACCTGGTGATTCTATTCCAGGCAGAAATTCGTTCTCACTTCCTCTTACGGCTGGCACTACTCTTTTCATTAGTTCTACAACTGGTTCTTCCTCTAAGATTTCTGTTACTTCTCTTGCACCACTTGGTATTATTTCCAGAGTGGCATCTATTTCAGGGTCTTCTGACTTTAGTTGTTCTATAATTTCTTCTAATTGTTTTTTAACTTCAGATGATGTTTGTCCAGGGATCATTCTCACGTCGAAGGTTGCACTTGCTCTCCCTCCGACAACATTCACTGCTGATCCTCCTTTAATTGTGGAAAATGTTAGTGTACAAGGACCTAGAAAAGGATCTGGAGCTGGCGCAATACGATTCGCCTGAAATGCATCAATAATTTTAGCCATTTTTTCGATGGCATTGATTCCTTTTTCAGGAACACTAACATGAACCGATCTGCCACGAACTTTTATTTCGAAGAAAATACGACCTTTAAAAGAACGGATGACATTGTTACTAGTGGATTCTGTATATAAAACCATATCACCACTTAATTCTTTAAGGATTCCGTTATTTACCAGAGATTGTGCTCCATAAAAATCTCCGTGTTCTCCGTCAGACAATAGCACCCATGTTAGTGTTCCAGGGAGTTTGATTTTTTGTTCTTGAATAGCTTTGAAAGCACCGATAGTCGATGCAAGAGCTCCTTTCATATCAGCAGCCCCTCTTCCCCATATTTCATCACCTACTAACTTTCCACTGAATGGAGGGAATTTCCAGGATTCAATTTCGTCTGGGTGAACCGGAACAGTATCCATATGTCCACCGATCACAAAATGTCCTGCATCAGGATTTCCGTCTCCTGTTTGTATAATGAAATTTGGCATCCCTTTTTCATATTCATATGTTTTTATATTACTGATTCCGATTGAAGAGAGTTCTTTGAGAATTTTTTCTGCCATATCTGAGCAATCCCCTGGAGGATTTTCTGCAGGGATTTGAATAAGTTCTTGTGCAAGTTCAATAATATAGTTTTGATCTACTTGAATTGCATTTATTTCCTCTGGCATGACCCGCTCCTGAAATTAAAAGAATTGTTGTAATTTCTCTGATGTTTTTAGACCACTACCTGTTACTGGAATGGCAATGATATCTTTTTTAGAAATTTTATTCGAACCCAAAAGTTTTTTTAGACCTAAAAATGGAATAGTACATGTAGGTTCCATAAGTACTCCTTGTTTTGAAAAAACTTTTAAAATCGATGGAATTTCATGTTCCTCAACCGAAATTAATTCTCCGTCTGTTTGATGAATAGCATTAATAATTTCTCTCCATCGTATAGGTTTGCTTACACTAATTCCGTCGGCTAAAGTAGGATTTGATTTTATTTCAGGGATCTCATTTAGTTTTTTATCCCAAATTTCAATTAGTGGGGCACAATTCTTTGTCTGGATACCATAAATTTTTGGTAATTTATTTGTATATCCTGCATCCATGAGTTCTTTAAATCCTTTATAGGCACCAATGACTAATGAACCGTGACCGACAGGAACTATTACAGAGTCAGGGATTGATTGTTGCATTTGTTCCCATAATTCAAAAGCCCAAGTTTTAGTACCATGGTTAAACCAGCAGTTCCAATAATGACTCGCATAGAAATAATTTCCCGTTTCTTTTATTGCTGCGTCAGTTGTCGCTTGTCTAGTTCCTGCTATTTTTTTTAGATTTGCACCGAAAGCCAAGATCTGCATACATTTACTATTGGAAGTATTGTCGGGGATATACATGTCACAATCAATGTCTGCAAGTGATGTATATGCAGCTATTGATGCTGCGGCGTTTCCTGATGAGTCACCTAAAACTTTTTTGATATTCCATTCTTTTAATTTGCTAACTAGTACAGAGGAACCCCTGTCCTTGAATGATCCAGTTGGGAAAAGAAAGTCTAATTTGCAATAAATCTCTATCCCAGCGAATGAAAGAATAATTGTTGGTGTCATACCTTCACCAAGGCTAATTTTATTTTTTATATTTTTGATCGGAATAGACTCTTGGTATCTCCATAAATCAGATTCTCTTGAACCTAATGACTCTCTTGGAAAGATATTTTGAACTTCTATATCTAGAGTGCCACCACATTCGCATTTCCAGCGCGGTTTATCAACGGAAAAATTCATATCACAGCTTGTACACTTCATTAATGACAAACCGTAAACTCCTATCTGAAAAAGATATTAAGGAACTTTGGTAAAAAGAATAAAAGATAATTTCATTTGAACATATTTTAGGAATATTTGTTATGCTAATGAATCATATATATTAATCAATATTAGACCTTCTGTGAGGACAAAAATGCATTCTCGGTATGAGAGCGAATTTATTGAATCGATAGATGAATCTGAAAAATATTGGATGAATGCAGCAAAAGATTTGTTTTGGCATAAAAAATGGGATGTGATTTTAGATAGTTCGAATCCGCCTTTTTATCGATGGTTCCCAGGAGCAAAGGTAAATACTTGTTATAACTGTCTGGATCGTCATGTTAATGAAGGCAGAGGAGAACAGGTAGCTTTGATCTATGATAGTCCTATTACAGGTGCTCCAATTCAAAAATTAACATATGAACAACTTTTAGAACAGGTTTCAAAATTTGCAGGTGGTTTACAGACAGAAGGAGTGCAGAAGGGAGATCGTGTTTTAATTTACATGCCTATGGTTCCTGAAGCGGTAATTGCCATGCTAGCTTGTGCAAGGGTTGGTGCTGTACATTCTGTAGTTTTTGGAGGATTCGCTCCTAATGAATTAGCAACTCGTATAGATGATGCTAAACCAAAAATGATAATTTCTGCTTCTTGTGGAATCGAACCATCAGGAGTTATTCCATATAAACCCTTGTTAGATGAATCACTTCTTCTTTCTAAGACTAAGCCTATACGTTGTGTCATTTTACAAAGAGAACAAATTTCAGCCACGATTAATGATGAAATAGACATTGATTGGAATGATTTTATTGGCAAATCTAAATCAGTTGACTGTGTTCTAGTCGATGCTACCGATCCTCTTTATATCTTATATACATCAGGAACTACTGCTCAGCCCAAAGGTGTAGTTAGAGATAATGGTGGTCATATGGTGTCTTTGAAATGGTCAATGAAAAATGTCTACAATATCGATCCCGGCGATGTGTTTTGGGCAGCGTCAGACATAGGGTGGGTTGTAGGTCATTCTTATATTGTATACGGACCACTTCTTCACGGGTGCACCTCGATTTTATTTGAGGGAAAGCCAGTAGGAACTCCGGATGCAGGAGTGTTTTGGAGGATTATTTCTGAGCATAAAGTGAAAGCTCTTTTTACAGCACCTACAGCTTTCCGAGCGATTAAACGTGAAGATCCAGATGCAGAACTGATGAATGATAAAGATCTTAGTTCGTTTGAGACCTTATTTCTTGCTGGAGAAAGATCGGATCCCGATACCGTTATGTGGGCAGAACAAAAAATCGGAGTTCCTGTGATTGATCACTATTGGCAAACAGAGTCAGGATGGCCAATGCTTGCAAACAGTATTGGGATAGAGAAATTACCAGTTAAATACGGGTCTCCCACTAAACCAGTCTCTGGGTTTGATTTTTCAGTTTTAGATCCTGAGTGTAGGGAAGTACAAAGAGGTAAGATGGGGTCACTTTGTGTGAAATTACCTCTTCCTCCAGGTTGTCTTTTGACCTTGTGGAATGCAGACGATAGATTTATAGATTCGTACTTAAGTGAATTCCCTGGTTTTTATAAAACTGGAGATGCGGGTTATATGGATGAGGATGGTTACGTTTTTGTAATGTCTCGAACTGACGACATTATTAATGTCGCAGGCCATAGACTTTCTACAGGTGCAATTGAAGAAGTTTTATGTTCACACCCTGATGTTGCAGAATGTGCTGTAGTAGGAATTCAGGATAATTTAAAAGGACAAGTTCCCATGGGTTTCCTTGTTCTTAAATCTGGTTCTGTACTGACAAATAAAGTAATTATTGAAGATGTAATAAAATTAGTTCGAAAACAAATAGGTGCTGTAGCTGCTTTTAAAGAAGCTATAGTTATTAAACGTTTACCAAAGACACGTTCCGGAAAAATATTAAGAGGGACTATGTCTAAAATGGTTGACGGGGAATCCTATAAACTTCCCGCTACTATAGATGATCCACTAATTCTAGACGAAATAAAGGCATCTCTTTCTGAAAATGAAAAAAAATAGTTTTTATTTTCTCTATATACTTCTTTCAGGAATCTTTCTATTTTTTTATGCTGATAGAATCTATTTGTTTTTGGAAGAAGAATGGCAACTTCTTTTGTCAGGAAATCTTACGGAATTAAAGAAATATATTCTTTCTTATGGTTTGTGGGCACCTTTTATTTCTTTTTTACTTATGATTTTGCAAACATTAATAGCCCCACTTCCTTCATTCTTAATTACTTTGGCAAATGCAATGATTTTTGGTCCATTTTATGGATTTTTTCTTTCTATTTTTTCTGCATTATTTGCTTCTTATGTTGCATTTTATATTTCTTTTTGGATTGGACGTCCTTTTTTTTCTACTTTAAAAACAAGTAATAAAATCGATAAATTTATAATTCAATATGGAGGAAAAGGAATTTTCATCCTACGATTATTTCCTGTTATTTCTTTTGATTTAGTTAGTTATCTAGCGGGTCTAACTTCGATCCATCCATTGAAATTTGGGATTGCAACTTTGTTAGGGATGATTCCAGCGACACTTGCTTTCTCTATTCTTGGCACATCTTTTGCTATAGTAAATATATGGCTTACTGCTATTGGTTCTCTTCTTCTTTTATTGTTAATTCTTGTAGGATTCTTTGGGAAAAAGAAATTTTATTAAAGTTTTCTTAAGAATTTATTTCTATGCCTTTCTCTTTTCGACAATTTCCGAGGGTTCCCTTTTTTCTTTGTGTCTATTTTTTGATGGTGTATAGGTCTTTCCTCTGAATCGTATTCTTCTGCAATAAAAGTTGACATAAATATACGATCTGCAAATTCCTCTGAATAGAAAAGAGTATTTACATAGGGCTCTGCATTTTTTCTTAATTCTCTATCGGAAGTCACCAAAATTGAGCCCTTATATTCATTTTTTACCATTTTTACTATTAATTCATCCGCAGTTTCGCCCCTTGAAAACGTTATGCTAATGCCTCTAGGAGGCATATTCCTTTTGTCTGAAAATTCTTTTTGACCGTCAAAAACAATAGTAATTGGATAAATGTCTTTTTTGCTGGAACGATAAGTATGCAGAAGTTTTACAAGGTTATTTCTCGAAGATTCTAAATCCCTGTCTAATTCTTCTGCTATCGATGGGATTGTATGAATGAGGTTGTATCCGTCTATTAATATTTTCAAAACTTCTTTCCATTTGGGTTGATTTATAGCTATCTTGAAACTCCAAGCAGAAAAAACGTTCACATAGTAGCATAATCTTTGTCTAGCGAGACAGATTTGATAAAATTTTTATTTTTTACTTTTAGATAATTTGCAGATTGATGTATATTTTCTCAACATTTTTTATTTTATAATATGTCTTGGAGGAAACTGATGCCTAAACCTTCTTATCATCCTAATCCTATTCGGGGTGGGGGTAACGATGCTTACACTGGTGTCGATCACGTACTAAGTGAACCTTGGCCAGAAGAATGTCATAATACACGTCTAGTTGCTCATTCAGACTTAAACGGATGGGGAGACGCTTTTCAGATACAGGTTGGTGGAGGAATCTGTTATGTGGCTGCGTCTGGAGTAAATGGACATGATGGCATGACTATTCTTGATGTGAAAGATCCAAAAAATCCTAAAATTATTAATCAATTGGTTGATAGTCCAGCAGCAAGAACACATAAGGTTCTTCGTATAAATGACGAAGTACTTCTCACTAACAGTGAGATTCGTCCCGCTTTTAAGGATGATCCTGAAGTGGTTGGTGGATTGCGTATTTTTGATAACACGGATCCTTTTCATCCAAAATTTGTGAATTATATTGAGACTGATGGATTTGGTATTCATAGACCTATTTATGATAAAAATAGGCAATTACTTTACAGTTCGGGTTTTAAAGATGGTTTCGATGGAAAAATTCTTTTAGTTCATGACATGAAAGATGCATGGGCTCCTGAGCTTATTGGTTTAGGATGGATTCCAGGACAAAAACATGGAGAAGAGCCATCTTGGGATGTAGATATCGTAGGTGATGGTGCATGGATACATGAAGGAAATCCATTTGGGAATTACGTTACTGCTGGTTATTGGGATGCAGGTATCGCGATGTTTGATTTAACAGATCCTTCTAATCCAGAGTTTATGTGGCGTCAAAACCCCCACGAATCCCACGGTTGGCCTGGATGTTATCATTCATTTTTAGTTCCACCAGGTTCAGAGTTTGCGATTGTCACACATGAAACTACAACCGTGAATTGTGATGATCCTCCTGCGTTTGTAACTTTTTATGATATGAGAGATATTCATAATCCGACCATTTGCAGTACTTTTATGCCACATGAAATTGATCCTATTGAGATGAGACCGATAGATAAAAAATGGAGTCAAACTGGATCGCGTTATGGTGCGCATAATATATGGCTCGGTATGGAAAAAGATGATCTTATGTATATTTGTTGGTTTAACGCTGGTCTTAGAATTGTAGATTGGTCTAATCCATTCAATCCTAAGGAAGTAGGGTATTATCTTCCAGAGGGGAATAAAGAAAGATGTTGTCCACAAAGTAATGACGTACAGGTCGACAAAGAAACTGGATTAGTTTATATGGCAGATAGATGGGGATTAGGTTTACATATAATTGAATATACAGGTTAAATTCTACTCTGAATTATAGGGGTCCAAGTATTCAGCTTGGGTCCCTATTTTATTTTTTCACAAGCGATTTTAAAAACTTCTTCTACAGTTATTGACTGCATACAGAGATTATTTTCGCATTTCGTATTTCTATGATTAAATGCTGTAAGGCAAGGCGAGCAAGGTAGTCCTGCGTAAACGATTGTAGTTCTGTCTCCTAATGGGGACCATATTTTTGGTGAACCTGGTCCAAAGAGAACGATGCTATGAATATTGGTTAAAGTTGCAAAGTGTGCGGGTCCTGAATCACAAACAATCAGAAGATCACAAAAATTAAAAAGATCTACTAGTTCAGTGAAATTTGTTTCTCCAGTTAGATCTATACATCTGGAACTTTCTAATTCTTTAATAATTAATTTAGATACTTCTTTATCTTTTTTTGTTCCAGTGAAAATTATGAAATTGTTTTCGTCCTGAAGTAATCTTTGTCCAAGTTCAATATAGTTCTCCGATGGCCAGCCTCTAATAGGTAATTCTCCGGCACTAGGCGCCATAATAATGAAATGGTTCGAGCGAGAAACAGACATATTTCTTGCTTTAAATTTTCTCCAGATATTGTTTAAATTTTCTTCTGTAGAAGAATGAATTGGTAGTGTGATTTCATCCTCTTTTGCTATTTCAGCAATTTCTGGAGAATGTTTCTCCGAATCTTTTAAAACTTTTGGAAAAGAAAGGAATGTTTTACTGATATGTTGAGACCAGTTGAATTGTAATTCGTGTGTAAGTAGTTTTCCTCTATAAAGTCCTTCCATCTTATATTTGAAAAAACCTACTTTTTTATTTGCATTTGATAGAAACGTTAAAATAGAGGTGATTCTAGTAAAAAATTCAAGGTCAAAAACCACATCGAACTTTTTTGCTCTTATTTTAGACAAAATATTTATTGTGTCTTGAAAAAGCACAAGAAAAGAATCGTCCCTAATAGTGTATACATTTTCTTTATCTATTATCCCAAGAATATCAACACTCGGTCTGTTTTTTTCAAAGATTAAAAAAGATATTTCCGAATATGGATACCTTTTTCTTATATATCGCATTGCAGGATAGGCTAAAATTGCACTACCCATTTCAGACAGTTCTATAAATAGAAATTTTTTCGGTTCTTCAAGTAAAACTTCTTTTTTGTGAAATAAGTTATTGATTTTATTGTATATAGATAGAATGAAACAAACTGGAATTCCTATCCAATAATCTATTCTTCTTGCAGGGGTTATATTCATTTTTTTGCAATTCCTAGTTAAGTTCTTTTTTTAATGCTTCTAATAGGTTCTGATTCACCTTGCCGCCTGCTTCCTGTGCTTTTTTTACATCAAAGAAAGAGCGTTTATATTTTTTTTGTTGAAAATAAATTATCGCACGATTTGCATAAATTTGCCCAATTTTATTATTTATATAAAGTGCACGATCATAGTATTCAAGTGCTTTTCTATTATTTGAATTCATTTGGAAGGCGACTGCTGTGTTGTAAAGGAAAATTGCATTTTTAGGTTTTAAAGAAACGGCTTTTTTAAAAGAAGTAATTGCTTTCTGATTTTGCTTTATTAATAGATACAAGTCTCCTAAGTTATTAAATGAATCGCTATTTGCAGGGTTTAATTTTATTGAGTGCAAGTAATCATTAATAGCACGTGAGTATTCTTTTCTGTACTTAAATAATTTTGCCCTATTATAGTATGTGTCTGAAAGAGAGAGATGATTTTCTCTTGAAAGCGAAGTTCTGTCTTTAAGATATAGGCGAATAGAGACGTTGTAATCTTTCATTGATTCATTAAGTTGGTTCAATTTGAAGAATACCATTCCCCTGTGGTTATAGGCTTTTGGGAATATTGGACTAATTTCAATTGCCTTATTAAGATTTTCAAGAGCTTCTTGGTAATACTTGTTTTTAAATTTAAGAAAACCAAGATTGTTATATGCGTGTGGGGAAATCTGAACTTTTTTTACGCAGTGACTCCAAAGACTCATTTCGTTTTTCCATATTGGGACCTGTACAAAAAAATTCCAAAAAGATAAGGAAAAAAGGATAACAGAAATAAATAGCCATTTTAATTGGGATTGAAACGTTTGCAGTACACACGCTATAAAAATAGAGATTCCGAACATAGACATATATACATATCTGTCAGCTACGTTTGACCAATCTTGAAATGTGAAATTTATAAAGCCAGATACTGGGATAATTCCTATACAAAAAATTCCCCAAGAGACTAGTAAAAAAGGAAATTTATCTTTTTTCAACCAAATGAGGTAGGAGACTAAAAGCGGAAAAATCCAAGATATATGAAACCATTGCTCAGACATCATACGAATTGGCGTAAGTCCATATGTAGGTGCAAGAGAGTAAGGAACAATTATCTTGAAAAGATAAAATGAGATACTTGATAGATAGATAAATGGCTTTGCCCAAAAAGAGTAAATCTGTGTATTGTTTTGTACTGAAGAAGTTACAAGTACTACGAAAAGTATAGGAAGAAACCACGGAGTTATACGAAAAAAAGAAAATTTTATTTTAGTTTTGTATATATAAGATTCAAGCACGATAGCAAATAAAGGAATTACTGCGGATGAAGGTTTTGAAAGAAGAGCAAAAATAAAACAAAGAAAACCTCCAATGTATTTAAAAGACAGAAATCTTTTGTATTTAGTTTCATCGTTTAGCGATACACTTTGTAGGTAAAAAATGACCGATGAAAGACCAAAAAAAGTTGCAAGTAATCCTCGAGTTTCAGATATCCAAGAAACTGTTTCTGTCTGCAGTGGATGAACTATAAAAAAAATGGTTGCTGATAAAATGGCAAAATTATTTTTGATAATTTTGGTCAGAAGTAAGTAAACTAAAAATCCATTCAGTGTATGAATAGCAATATTCGATAAATGAAAAACAAATGCATTCATTTCTTCAGAAGAAAAAAAAGAACGTAATATTTCTATGCTTCCCCAGAATGTATATGGTACAGGAACATACATTCCAAGAAATTGATTTTTCCAAAAAAATAAAATTGACTGAAGAGATGGAGGATTTAAAAAAGAATTCTCAATAATATTTTTTCTGTCATCCCATACAAAGTCAAAATCTAATACTTGGAAATAGACTAAACCTGATATGACTGATAGAGCTATTAGAGTAAGCCAATGTTTTGGCAAAGATTCATTTTCTTTTAAATTCGACATACGATATATCTCAAAATATTTTACTTTTTACTTTAGGAACTAATGTTGAATATAAATTATTCGAATATTGTAACAGATTTTTTATTTTGGCTAGGATACACACTGCAACGGCAAAATAATTTAACTTTATTCTAGCTAATTAATTTCTTGTATCTGCATGGTATCCATTTATTTCTAAGTATCATCATGTATTCTGATTTTGTGTTTTCCAGAGTATATTTTCCAAGGCAAAATCCCAATTTCATGAGTTTTATATTCGTTTTTGATTTTTTTTCACATGCCCAATAACTTGTTAGTCCACCCATTCCTGTGCATACATTATGGTAAAAATCATTGAGTGTTATATGAGCGTCAAAATCATATTCTTTTATTTTTTTTGAACCCACTATGTATAGTTTTTGAAGACCAGTATTACTTGGCAAGGCCTTTGAAAACCAAACGAAAGCTTTTTGTTGATTTGTTTTGACCCCTTTTCCATCTAAAAACATTCTCCCTAAATTGATCATGGCATAAATGTTCCCCTGCTTAGCAGATTTACGGAACAAGTTCATCGCGTTCTTATAGTTTCGGGGTAGTCCAAGTCCGGTGAAGTAAATTTCTCCTAAACTAAATTGTGCATAGTCGTCTCCGTTTTTTGCCAATATTTTTATTTGAGGGATAATTTCTTTCAGCATATGGAGATATCCTGCAGGAAGGTC
>CAZLCI010000018.1:16386-33286 GCA_964558115.1 uncultured Nitrospinaceae bacterium
ATACCTCCTTTGTTTGAAAATAAATTGAGAGTAATTTCTTTTAGATTTTTACTGCTTGTGTTTCCCTCTTTGAATACTTCCATTACGAGGGCACGAATTGGCAAATGTGAGGTATGTGCAACTAAGAAAGTCCAAATTTTATTATTTTTATTACTTTCTTTGAACTCCAATGCATAAACCCACATTTTTGCGACTGTAGGGTCACGCTTATTTTTATTATTACTTAAAGTTAAATTGTCATATCTCTTTATTAAGTTAGAAATTTTCTTCTCTAATTTTTCTTTTTTTTCTGGATTTTGACACATAATTTTAAATTTTACTGGATATGGTTCAGCAAATACTAAAGTTGAAAAACTTAACAATAAAATAATAAAAACGAATTTTTTCATTTTTGAGTCTCCGTTTAAAAGGACGGTATAAGAAAGTATAATTTTTTGAAATGAATAAAATCTGAAATCTTTTTGATTGTTATGTGAAGACCCTCAAATTTTATGCTAGGTTTCCGTTGTTAAATGTAAGGTATGTCTGTTGCAAAAAGTTGAGACTATTTGTAATTTAGGTTTAGGCGAAGTGCCCGGGTGGTGAAATGGTAGACACACAGGACTTAAAATCCTGCGAGGGCGACCTCATGCCAGTTCGACTCTGGCTCCGGGCACCAAGCTTAATTATTTTTTCTGGAGATTTTTAGTATGTCTTCCCCTGAAATTATCACACAAGACTATTTAATCGACTCTCAAGATCCGGAAATCAAATTACACGTTCGAGAAAAACGTCCAAAGGGAAAAAGGAAATTCTCAAATTCTGAAACTTTATTGATGTGTCATGGCAGAATTGGTGCAGGTCCGATTGCATTTGATCTGCCAGTGCCTGGATATTCTTGGATGGATTACCATGCAGGAAAGGGAATGAATGTATTCACGCTTTCGGTTCGGGGTTTTGGTTTTTCTTCTAGGCCAAAGGAGTTTTTAGAGGATCCTTTGAAAAATCCACCTGTAATAAGAGGAAAGGAAGCCATAAAAGATATCGCTTCAGTTGTGAATTTTATTTGTGGAAAGAAAAAGAAAAGAAAAATAAGTCTTCTGGGTCGTTCTTGGGGGACTACTCTTTCTGCTGCTTTTGCAGCATCTAATCCTGCAAAAGTACATAAATT
This sequence comes from uncultured Nitrospinaceae bacterium, assembly GCA_964558115.1. Lineage (GTDB taxonomy): Bacteria > UBA8248 > UBA8248 > UBA8248 > UBA8248 > UBA3496. The sequence continues at coordinate 17,537 of CAZLCI010000018.1, forward strand.
AGTTTTGTATGCTCCTTACTATACATATCAGAATAGAAAAAGAGCGGCTTCTTTTGAGAATCCAAAGTTTCCTGGAAAATGGGACTCGAGAAAGGGTGCATGGAGTTGGTGTACAGAGAAAGATTTGAAGCAAAGATGGTGGGGGCATATTCCAGGAAAAAAACATTTCCGGTGGAGAGATAAAAAAATCGTAGAGAAATATTTCATAGAAATGTTTAAGACAGAGACTGAGCAACATCCAAAAAATATACCAGCAGTAAGAATTTCTAATGGTTCGTTATTGGATGCTTATGATCGTGTTTCAAATAAACCTCTGTATGATGCTTCCAAGGTCAGATGTCCCGTTCTTTTGATTTACGGAGATTACGATGGAGCAGCTAATCACGAGGAAGCTTGGGGACTTTTCCAAAAACTAAAAAATAGTCGAGGAAGAGAATATATCGTCTTCAGTGAAGGTACTCATTATATGGAACTTGAGCACAGAAGAGAAGAATTTCTCTCTACTATTCATAACTTCTTAATTTCTTCTTAATTTTTTTATTCATCTATCACTGCTGTAACTGTAACTTCGAGAAGAAGTTTTGGGTGAGCCGCAAGTGTCGAAATTTCAACAGTAGTGGTAGTTGGTCTATTTTCCCCAAAATTTTCTTCCCAGACTTTATTTAACACATCTTGATCTCGCATGTTTTTTAGGTATCTAGTTGCAGTGACTACATCTTTTAGAGAACCTCCAGCCGTTTCTAGGCTCTTTTTTATTTTTTTCATAATTTCGTTTGCTTGTCCCTCCATATCATCAGGAATAGATTCGAATTCTTCTGGTCGATGTGGATGATGATGATACATGGGAGCTGCAGTTGTTCCTGCAAGATATATGGTTGTTCCACCTTTAACTTTAATGATCGGAATAAAGGGGGCCCATATATCTGGGGCATCTTTCCAATGTAATCTCTCTAATGTTTTCGTCATAGTCTTCTCCTAAATTTTCATTTTGCTGGGAACTTTCCCCAAATAATTTTTATCTGATATGATAAGTATTATTCATATTACTATATTTATTTGTTTTTGTGTTTTTCTTTGGAGGTAAAATGGATTTCCATTTGAGTGAAGAGCAAAAAGGACTCCAGAAGTTGGCACGTGATTTTGCTAGAGATGAATTAATTCCAAATTGTGCAGAGCTTGACCGGCTGCCTGATGGAGAAGATGCCTTTCCGTGGGATCTTGTAGAAAGGGGTTCTAAATTAGGATTTAATAATCTAGCTGTTCCTAAAGAGCATGGAGGACATGGTGCTAGTGTATTAACTCAAGTTCTTGTAATTGAAGAGTTGTCTGCTGGAGAAGCTGCTGTTTCGAAGGTCTATAGTCATAATTGGAAGGGAATTTCTGGGATTTTAGCAGCTGCATCTGAGGAGCAAATTGCAAGAATTCTTCCTGATTATGTGAAAGATCCAAGATATTGCATTGGTATAGGTCTTACGGAACCAAACTCAGGCAGTGATAATTCGGTTCCTTACGATAAAAAAGTTTCAGCTGGTCCGATGCTTTCTGCGGTACGAGATGGAGATTATTACGTCTTAAACGGAATGAAACATTACATAGCACTTTCCGCACAGTGCAAATATATTTCTATTCTTGCAAGAACCGATAAAACGGTACCTTGGACAGAAGGGGTTACGGGTTTTATGGTTTTTCCTCCCCAAGATGGACTAGAGATTGGACGTCTACATGACAAGGTAGGTCTTCGTTTGTATCCGCAGAATGAAGTCATTGTAAACAATCTTAAAGTTCCCGTTAGTGATCGATTGGGAGAAGAAGGTAAATTTCATTCGAGTAGAAAGGCCGTCGTAAATATTGGGACGGTTGAAGCAACAGCGACTGCGTTAGGAATAGCAAAGAGATCTTATGAATTGGCTCTTCAATATGCAAGAGAAAGGGTTCAGGGGGGAAAGCCGATAATCGAACATCAAATTATTTCTACGCTTCTCCTTGAAATGTTTACACGACTCGAGGCTTCACGGTCGATGCTTTGGAGGTCAGCTTGTAGTATTGATAACGGAATTGATGATGATCCAAAGCTAGCACGTGTAACAAAAGCTTATACAGTTGAGGCCTTAAATTATATTGCAACAAAAACTGTAGAAATTTGGGGGGGAATGGGAGTTATGACTGAAGCCCCTGTTGAAAAAGTATACAGGGATGCTATTCAACTGTTTCATATGGGTAGTACAAATCAGGTTAATCTTATGAAAGCTATGCCTGATCTTTAGAAAAGTAATAGGCCATTCCAAAAGGAGATAAAATGAAGGCATATGAAAAAAAATTAGGAAGAATTTTTCAATTGCAGTTTGAAAAAGGAGATGATTTTCATCCTATTTTAAATGCGTTCGTGAAAGAAAAAAAAATTATGGCGGGAACTGTTTTTTTGATGGGCGCACTAACCCAAACAGAAATGATTTCTGGTTTTAAGACAATGGATGGATATGATGTTGACAGAAGAAGTTTTGATGATTGGAGAGAACTAATAGCTTTAGGTTTTATAAGTTGGCCTGAAGATCCGCCCCCTGCCTTGCTTGCTCATGAAATAGAAGAGTGGGAGAGCCCAAGTCCATATGTACATATGCATATGGCCTTAAGTGGAGGACCGGGAAACAATGAGGATGTTCTCTGTGGACATTTAAATGGTGGAACAATTAAAGGTGGGATGACTCTTGAAATTTATGAGCACTTGCATGTTTAGAACGGGTAATAATTGTTATTTTAGAATTTAACTTAAAATCAGAAGTTTATGCTCCTTAGAATATTTAGTGACTGATTCTCTAAACGATTGGTCTAAAAAGTTGGAGAAACTCTGATGAGTATAGAGACAGTAGGTAATTTGGCTCCAGAAGCAGAAGGTACAGATTCTGAAGTTGTGTTAGGAGAAATTGAAACTAATTATCTGCGTATCCCAGCTAGTGATGGTGTTGTTCTAAGTGCACTTTTGTTCAGGCCCGAAGTTCCAACAGTTAAAGTTTTTCTTTTGATTCCAGGTTTAAATGGCGCCGTTCTAGGTGGATTCCATGATTATCGACCACTTGCAAAGAAACTTACTAGCAAAGGTTTTTCTCTATTAATTCTAAATATGCGTTCTTCTAATTCATTTGCTACTGCAAAATTTGAAGATTGTAAAATTGATATAGGTGCTGCTGTTGAATGGTTGAAAAAAAATGATTTAAGCCGAATCGCTTTATTTGGCACAAGTCTCGGTGGACCACGAATTATGTACTATATTTCACAAGGTGCAGATATTGCAATTGAAGTCATCGGCTTGATTGCTTCTATTCGTTCTCCCTATTTAGCGACGACGGATGGTCCAGGCAGGGATCATATGGATGAATTAGATGAAGTTTTGATAAAAGCTCGAAAATTAGTTGCTGAAGGAAAAGAGTTTGTTCCAGTTTCTTTTAATTATTTTTTACCTGGGCGCCCTCAAATTATGAGCGCTAAAAGTTTTTTAAGTTTTTTTGGTACTCCAGATGATACTCAAGCAGGTACCATCATGCACGGGCATCATGTCAAAGTACCGGCATTGATTATTCATGGAACGGATGATGAAGTATCTCATCCTAATAATTCTAAAGATATTTATGAGAGTCTTACCTCTGCGCCAGAGCGAAAATTAGTATACGTTGAAGGTGCGAATCATTATCTTGCAGCGGGTTGGATATGTGAAACTTATGCAAAATTAGTCACCCGATGGGTTGCTGAGAAGATTTCATCCTGAAAAATGATGAGGAAAGGAACTTATGTCCGAGTTAACTCGTGATTTGGCAGAGTTTGCCAAAGAGACTAATTTGAGTGTTATATCTGATAATGTTGTTGAAGAGGCGAAGAAATCTATTTTAGATACATTGGGTGTTACAATTGCAGGTAGAAGAACTATTGTTGCAGAAAAAATTATAGATTATGTGAGTAAAATAAAAGGAACAGGAAACTGTACGGTCTTAGGAGAATCTTTTAAGACAATTCCTTCATTTGCCGCTCTGGCAAATGGAACTATGGGACATGCTCTTGATTTTGATGACTCAAATAAACTTTTAAATGGTCATGGGAGTGTTACAGCTTTTCCCGCATCGTTAGCTCTCTCTGAAAAAAAACAAAGTTCAGGAGCACAATTCCTGGAAGCCTATCTCCTAGGTTTTGAAGTAGCTTCTAAATTGGGAGCAGTATTAAATATGGAGTTGTATGAGAATGGATGGCATCCAACTGCTGTACTTGGATCGATTGGCTCTTGTGCTGCTTCGATACATCTAAGTAAAATTTCTATTGATGAATCCTGTTTTGCCTTAGGAATTGCGTCATCGCATGCTTCAGGATTGCGTGCTAATTTCGGGACCATGACAAAACCGTTTCATGCTGGAATGGCAGCAGAATCCGGTGTTCGGTCAGTTGAATTAGCTTTACTTGGAATGACTTCTAATCGAAATATTTTTGAAGCTGATTCTGGGTATGCAAGTGTTTTTAGTAAAATAGAAAAAATTCAAGATGGGGATTTTGTCAATAGTTTAGGAAATCCGTTTTGTTTTGAATCGCCAGGTGTAGATATTAAACCTTATCCGTGTTGTATGTCTTCTCACAATTCTATTGAAGGGATGTTTTCTATTATTAAAGAGGAAGGATTGAAGATAGAAGATGTGGAATCAATTGAGGTAGGTTTGTTAGAAAGTGGATACCTTAACTTAAGTTATCATAGACCAAAAACTGGTCTGCAAGCAAAATTTTCTGCAGAATATATACTTTCAAGAGTACTTAAAGATGGCAATTTAACCATAAGAACTTTTACGGACGAATTAGTAAATGATCCGTTCATTCAAGATTTTATGAGTAAAATTCATGTGAAAATTGACAATGGATTAGAGTGGGAACATCCAATGCCTAAACCAACTTTGTTAAAAGTTATTACCAAAAGTGGCAGTTTACACGAGAGAACAGTCTATACAGCTAGAGGAAAAGCAGAAATGCCTTTGTCTCTAGAAGAAGTCGAATTGAAATTTAGAGATTGTGTAGATGGAATTCTCAAAATTGAAACAACTGATAAAGTTCTCGACTTAGTAAAGAATTTAGAAAAAGAAGAAAGTATTGTGGACTTAATGGAATTACTTTCTTTTTGAAGATAATTTATATTAGTTAGTCAAAGGGGTGACAGCACAGTGATTACTTTACGCACTGTACAAACAGTCGGTGTTATAGGAGGTGGATACGTTGGTCATGGGGTTGCGCTTCAATTTGCGCAATTTGGTTACAAAGTTTTCGTCTTTAATCGATCAAAAGAAGGAACGAAAAAAGCAATAGAACTTCTTTCAAAGAGTTTGGAACTTAGCATCCAAGTTGGTTTGTTTCCTGATAGTAAAAAAGAAGAGATTCTTTCTTTAATATCTTTTGAAAATGAATTTGAAGAGGTGGTCCAAAAAAGTGATTTCATAATAGAGTCGACAAGTGAAAAATTAAATTTAAAAAAGAAGATCTTTGCTGATATGGATTCTATTGCACCTCCTGATGTGATTCTCGCAAGTGAAACTTCGGGTCTTTTGATTTCTGAAATTGTTGAAGGAATAGCAAATCCAGAGCGATGCATTGTTACTCATAGTTATACTCCTCCATTTTTAATTCCAGTGGTTGAAGTTGTACCAGGTGAGAAAACAAGCAATGCAACTTTGGCTAAAACTATTGAGATTCTAAAGGGAGTTGGTAAAACACCTGTTGTTTGTAAGGAGACAATTGGTCATATAGGAGTTAGATTAACAACTGCCCTTAGAAGAGAAGCATTTCATATTATAGAAGAAGGTTCTGCGTCGGCTGAATCAGTAGATGAAGTATTCAGATCGATATCGAGACTTTTTCCAATTTTGGGAGTTTTGATGTTGTCTGATTTCTCAGGTACTGATGTTTTGTCTGATGTTCATAAAAACATTCAACCTCATTTGAATCATGAAAAAGAAAATGCGGGTATTTTAGAAGAAATGTTAAGAGAGGGTGACCTTGGGGTGAAAAGTGGGTTAGGCTTCTATAAATGGAAAAAAGAAGATGTTGACGAAATAATGTTAGCAAGAAATAGAGAACTTGCTAGATGGATAAATGAAACTAATCATCTAAATTTTCCAGCAATCAATGAAAGAAATTCACCTTGATCAGGAAAAAGAGGGAGAATCGTAAATGGTTGATTATAATCTTGATGGAAACTTGAAGAATTGGCAGTCAAAAGTTACAGAATTTGCAAAAGATGAATTGAAACCTAATGCACAAGAATGGGATAAACAGAACGGTATAGATCCGTCTAATCCATTTCCTTTTGAGACATTAAAGAAAGCTTCAAAAGAGGGGATAAGAACGTTAACAGTACCAAAAGAAATGGGCGGAGAAGGTTTAGGTATCTTTGCGCATGTAGTTTTATTAGAAGAACTTGTAGCTGGAGAAGCGGGATTTGGTGCAGTCATTCATCAAGGATGGAAATTAGCAAAGATGTTATGTGAACATACTTCCGAGGAACAAAGAAGAGAATTTTTGCCGCTATTTATGGATGTGGATACAAGTACCATGGCGATTGGAATGACAGAACCCGATCATGGAACTGATAATATTCGTCCTGCAACCAATATTGATGGGGGTATGAAGCTATCTGCAGTTAAAAATGGTAATAACTGGGTATTAAACGGAAAAAAACATTTTATAGCTTGTGCCGCAATGAGTAATGTTAATTTCTTATGTGCTAGGACGGATCCAAAAGTTCCTGTTAATGAAGGTGTGACCTTATTTATTATGCCTGGAGAATTGGATGGTTATACAAGGGGAATAGTTCATGGGAAGATGGGTTGCAGATTGTTAATGAATGGTGAAATGATTTATGAAAATGCTGAAGTCCCTGATGAGTGGAGATTAAGCGAAGTAAATGATGGACTCCCATATATGTCACGAGTTTTTTCTAGGCATTCTCCAACTACGGCTACTTTTGGATTAGGCATTGCTCGTGCAGCATACGAAGATGCGATTGATTATGCTAAAGGTCGTGTTCAAGGTGGTTCGCCGATTATCGAACATGATGAAATACGTGAACGTATAGCAGATATGTATGTATCGATTTCTGTAGCGAGGGATGCAATATGGCAAGCAGCATGGCACGCAGACAATGCTGCTGAAGGGGAGTATGATCATAAAGAAGGAATGAGAGTCAAAATTTTCGCTTCTGACATGGCACCTCAAGTTTGCTCTAGTGCTATGAATATTTTTGGCGGAACTGGATATATGACGACACATTCAGCTGAAAGACATATGAGAGATGCTATGATGTGTTATCACATCGATGGTCTCAATGACACTGTAAGATGGAAATTGGGAAGATTGATTGCAGGTGAGAAATTTGCAGGTTCCATCTAACTTGGCTATATTTTTTTAAGGATTTTTTGAAATGAAAGCTATGGTTTTAAAAAGGTGGGGAGAGAAATTATCTTTTGAGGAAATTCCTGACCCAGAACCAAAATTTTCTGAGGTAATTATCCGTGTGTATGCATGTGCTCCGGACCAATTTGATGTAACTATTCGTGATGGAAGAGCAGGGGGGAACTTGCCGCTGATTTTAGGACATGAAATTGCGGGGGTTGTTGTGTCTGTTGGAAAAGGCGTAGAGCATTTTCGAGAAGGAGATAGGGTAGTTGCACATCCTTATCTTACTTGTGGTCATTGCAAATTCTGCCAAGTAGGTCGAGAGACATTATGTCAAAATTTCAAAGGATATCTTGGAGTCCATGCTAATGGTGGTTATGCAGAATTCGTTGCCGTTCCTGAAAAAAATCTTTGTCGTTTCCCAGATGGTATTGATTTTGCTTTGGCAACTACAATTGTGAGTCCAGTAGCAACTCCTTTGAAAGCTCTAAAAACAAGAGCGAAAATTCAACCTGGTCAAACAGTTTTAATAGTCGGAGCATGTGGAGGTGTAGGAATCCATGCTGTTCAGATAGCAAAAGCATTTGGAGCAAATGTTATTGCTGTAGATATCGACGATGAGAAACTCTCTGCTGCTGAAGATTTAGGAGCTAATTATCTAGTAAATAGCATGAAAAAGGATTTTTCCGATGAGGTTCTTGAAATAACTAATGGAAAGGGAGCAGATGCTGTTTTAGAATTAGTAGGAACAGATATGACTTTGCCTAAAAGTTTTCGTTCAATTGCAAGAGCAGGAGTTTTAGTGATTGTTGGGTTTCAACCTGGCAAGATTTTTCAATGTGATCCAACGCGTTTTGTCGATGACGAAATTTTAGTTACAGGCTCCAGATATGTGAATAAGGCAGAGTTAAGTGAAGCAACTGAATGGGTAGGGAGTGGAAGAATTAAGCCTATTATTTCTGGGACGTATGATTTGAAAGATGCGGAACAAGCACTACAAGATCTTTCATCTGGAAAAATATTTGGCAGAGCACCAATTCAAATTTTAGAAAATTAATTCAATTCAAAGGAGGGATAGTTTATGGCAAAAGTGTTAAGTGTGAAAAATCTTCCTGTAGATCAAAAATATGAGCCAGGGTTTAATCTCACGTTTGGTATTACGGATGATACTACTGGTATAGAGACTGCAACGTTGGTGAGGACCAATTTTCCTCCTGATACAGTTAGTAAACCGCATTATCACGAAAATGGAGATTTGATGTGGTATCATATGTCTGGACCAAAAGCTATTTGGAATATAGGGAAAGAAAAAATAGAACATGTGACCGAGCCAGGTGACTTTATTTTTATACCCAGAGGTGAAATTCATAATACAGTGAATAACAGTAAGACAGAGTCTGTTGAAGGAATTGGGGGTTACGGTGGATGTGCTAACCCTTATAAAAGTGGAAAGATTTTTGTAGAGATTTAGATTTTTTAATAACAGTGGCGGTTATAAATGACCGCCACTGTTATTAAATCTTATAATTTTAGCTTTTTGAAGAATCTGGTTGAGGGACAATGCGAATATAGGGTAATGGAGTTTTCCAGCCTTCAGGGTATTTTTCTTTAGCTTCATCATCAGAAACCGCAGGAAGAATAATGACATCATCCCCCTGTTGCCAGTTTACTGGTGTAGCAACTTGTTCTTTAGCAGTTAATTGACATGAATCAAGAAGACGAAGAATTTCATGAAAATTTCTGCCCGTGCTCATAGGATAAGTTAGAGTTGCTTTAACTTTTTTGTCTGGCCCTATCAAAAAAACTGAGCGTGCAGTTGCATTATCTGCTGCAGTCCTACCTTCTGAAGAATTTCCATCCTCTGCAGGTAGCATGTCAAAAGCTTTCACGACATCTAGTCCTGGATCTCCCACCAAAGGATAACTTACTGAGTGTCCCTGTGAATTTTCAATATCTTTAGACCATTTTTCATGATCAGATACTCCGTCCACACTAATCCCAAGAATTTTACAATTTCTTTTTTCAAATTCATTTTTAAGTCCAGCCATAAAGCCTAACTCTGTTGTACAAACAGGAGTGAAATCTTTTGGATGAGAGAATAGGATTACCCATCCGTCACCAATCCATTCATGAAAATTAATAGTTCCTTGCGTACTTTCAGCAGTAAAATTTGGTGCTTCATCGTTAATTCTTAAAGTCATTATTTTTCCTCCTAAAAAACTAACTTGTTAATTATTTTTTATCCAATAGTAATTTTTTATTATTAGTTTTTTTTTAGGAATAATTCCATTACACTGGTTTTATGTCAAATGAGTCAAAAGCATATATTCATTCAGCATCCAATATTCTTGTTCATGTCCCTGAACTCGTGCGCTACGGTTCGAAGTGTCATCGAGAAATTGAAGATTCTGAAGAGAGTTTCCTGCCTGAACTTTACAAGAGCCTCCGGAACTTTGAGCAGGTAGTTTGTTATCCTCCCAATCAATCCTTCATAGGTAATTTGAAACCTGAGGAACTAGATAAAAAATTGAAACCTTGGTTTGAAAATCCATTTAAAGGATCGTCTGAAGAGGGTGCTTTTGGTGAAATTTTAGATCAATCAGCTTTTTATATGCTTCTAAAATCTGCAGATGATTTTGAACTTTTTTTATTGGATTCTGATTTTATTAGTTCAAACGATAATTGTAGTAATACAGCCAAAAAAATTTTTAATGAAAAGTTTTTAGGTAAAGGAAGTGTAATTAATGAAATTGCAGAGAATATTCAATTAAAAGGTTTTTTGCCTATTGAAAATCAAGGAAAACTCGTAGGGTGCTTTCGTTCAGATCATGAAAAAGACGAGTCTTTAGATGCTAGGATTTTATTGGAAAATTTATCCGCGAAAGCAAGCGGTGCGTTTGCTCTAAATCGACTGCTTTTGCAAGAATCAATTGATCCTTTGTCCGTTGAATATATTATTAGTTGTTCAGAGGAGGCAATAGGTGACCGTTATAATCGTGGGGGAGGCAATTTGGCCAAAGCAATTGGAGAAATGGTAGGTTGTAAGAGTGCAGTTGGAATGGATGTAAAAGCTTTTTGTGCAGCACCAGTTTATGCACTTATTCATGCTGCATCATTGATCCAATCTAGGGTCGTAAAAAATGTTGTAGTTGTAGGTGGAGGTTCTTTGGCTAAATTAGGGATGAAAGCACAATTCCATATCGAAAAAAAGATGCCTATACTTGAAGATCTATTAGGAGGGGTAGCATTCTTTTTATCTTCTGAAGGTTCTGAGGGAACTCCTTATGTAAATTTAGAAATAGTTGGACATCATCCTATAGGGAGTGCTTCCTCACCACAAGAAATGATTGAATCATTAGTTTATAAGCCTCTAGATAAAGCAAATCTCTCTGTTTTTGATATTGATAAATTTTGTGTCGAACTTCATAATCCTGAGATAACTGTTCCTGCAGGTGCAGGTGATGTTCCTTTAGTCAATTATAGGACTATAGCTGCTCTTGCTGTTATGAAAGAAAAGTTGGCAAAAGAAGAGATTCAAGATTTTATTCTCGAAAAAGGAATGCCCGGATTTTCTCCAACTCAGGGTCATATTCCTGCGGGTGTCCCCTATCTTGGATATGCTATTAGGGCATTGAAAGAAGGTTTAATCAAAAGATCTATGGTTGTCGCGAAGGGAAGTTTGTTTCTTGGTCGAATGACGAGGAGTGCAGATGGTGTGTCTGTTGTTGTACAGGTTTAGATTTTAAATTAAAAAAGGGAGTTTATGAATGGATCATAGAAAGGTCATTATTGTTGGAGAAAGAGATGGTATTCCTGGGCCTACAATTGCAGAATGTCTTGAGGCTTCGGGCAGAGAAGTCGTCTTTCAGAAAACTGAATGTTTTGTTTGAACTTCTGCAGGAGCAATGGACCTAGAAAACCAAGCAACTATCAAAAAGCTTTCTGAGCAATATGGTTCAGAAAATTTAATGGTAGTTTTGGGAATGCCAACTGACGGATTAAAAATAGCGGTGGAAACTTTAACCAAAGGAGATCCAAGTTGGGCAGGGCCATTAGCAGGAGTCTCGTTGGGGCTTCCTGTATACCATGTTCTTGAAGAAACGATTAGGAATTTAATACCTCCTGCAATCTACGAAGAGAAACTGAAGATGATGGAAATAGTTTTGGATGTAGAAGAAATTGAGTCAAATTTATCGGAGATGAGAGCAGGTAATTCTTAAAATTCTTTGGAGGGTAAACTATTGCGTTTAGAAATGGGTTTGTTTCCTGTGGAAAATATTAAGGAAGGGAACGAGACTACTTTTTCTGATGGATTGTTGACGCTTAATTTTGATCAACTTCATGAAATGGCAATGGAGGGTCGTAAATTTGAGGATGTTAGTTTTCATATCGCACTTCCGGGAGATTCTATTAGAATCACAAATGTACTAGACGCGGTTGAGCCAATTCATAAGATAAATGGAAATTCATCTGAATTCCCTGGTTTTTTAGGGCCTGCAAGAACCGCAGGAAGTGGTTTGACTCATAAACTTTCGGGTATGTGTGTTCTAAGTTCAACCTATTTTCTAGGTCCACAGACTGGTATTATGACGTGCCGTGAAGGTATCATTGATATGTCAGGACCAGGCACAAAATTTTGTACAAACTCAGATACTTTAAATCTCGTGATTCGCTTTATCCCTCTTGTAAATTCTACGAATATTGAACATGACGATGCTGTAAGACTTGTAACTCTTCGTATTTCATCTTGGCTTGCAAGTTTGACAAAAGATATGTCTCCAAAAGAAACAAAAGTATACGAACTAACAGATGTTGATCCTTCACTTCCAAAAGTTGTTTATGTAGATCAAGTAATGCATCAAGCTCCTATGGTACAAACTTTTATGTATGGTAAAGATTTAGGAGACTCTCTACCTACTCTTATTCATCCAAATGAGATGTTAGATGGAGCAGTTGTTGGGGCAAATTACAAAACTTCCCAAAAAGTGCCAACCTATTTACATTGCAATAAGCCACTTATACATGAATTATATGGACGTCACGGAGTGGATTTGAATTTTGTAGGAATGATTATCACTAGGGGACATAGAGATAATCAAGCATTGAAGGAACGATCTGCCCAGTATGTAGCGAAGCTTGCTAAAATACTTCGTGCTGATGGTGCGGTTTTGTCGTTTGAAGGTGGAGGAAACTCTTCTGTTGATTATTGGTTAACTGTTCAGGCTTTAGAACAAATGGATATTTCTGCTGTTCCAATTATTTACGAAGTTGGACGACCTGGAACTGAAGAATTTCCTTTAGTTTACCATGTTCCCGAAGCTGATTCGATTGTTAGTAAAGGTGCAAATGGTGATAAAGTAGACGCCCCTGCTATGGAAAAAGTAATTGGTTCCGAAAAGATATTTCTATATGGTGGACAAGAATTTGATGCATATGGAAATTTAAAGATAACAAATTCAGATTATTATGCTACTGAATGGGCATTAGACATCAATGGTTTTGTTGGGAAGGATTTTTAATCCTTATTCAATTTCCAGTGGAGGCTTAGAAAATTATGACTGAAATTAGAATAGTACATTTTCTGAATCAATTTTTTGTGGGTTCGGGTGGGGAAGAGATGGCGGATGATCCACTCAATTTTCATGATAAAGAAATTGGACCGGGAGTTTTGTTAAATAAAATTTTAGGTTCAAATGGAAAGGTAGTTGGTACGATTTCATGTGGTGATAATTATTTTTTCAAAAACGAAAATTCTATTTTTGAAAAAATAAACGAATATTTAAAAGAGATTAGCCCTGATCTCTTGATTGCAGGTCCTGCTTTTAATGCCGGTCGTTATGGACTCGCTTGCGCTAACTTATGTAAGAAAATTTCTGAAAAGAAGTTTTGTAAAGTTATTACAGGTATGTATAAAGAAAATCCAGGAGTCGATGTTGCAAAAGGGAGTGTTATTACAGTTCAGACAGGACCATCTGCAGGAGATATGGAAAGTGCTTTAGATACGATTGTTAAAATTGGGTTCAAGCTTGTCTCTGGAGAAGAATTGAATTCTGCACAAGAAGAGGGATACTTCCCTTCAGGAGTTAGATATAATATCCAGCTCGATACTCCTGCTTCACCTAGGGCGGTTAATCTGCTGATTAAGAAAGTGAAGGGAGATCCTTTTGTGTCAGAACTTATTGTTCCAGTTTTGGATAAGGTGACCCCCCCAGAGCCTATTTCTGATTTAAAAAAAGCAGTTATTGCAATCGCATCTGAAGGAGGAATGGTTCCACCGGATAACCCACATAAGATACCTGGTTCCAGAACTAATAAATGGGGAATGTATTCATTTTCAGGAAAGAAGGATCTGGAAGAGGATTCATTTATTTCAATTCATGGTGGTTTTAATACAGTGTTTGTTAATGAGGACCCTGATCGGATTTTACCTCTAGATGCACTCCGAGTTTTTGAAGGAAGAGGTGAAATTGGAAAAGTGCACGAAGATTTTCTTAGCACATGCGGTAATGGAGGAGCTTTTGGACATATGCAAGAGATCGGTCAAGCTTGGGCGAATGAATTGAAAAAAGGGGGAGTTACCGGGGTGATTTTGCCTGCGACCTGAGGGACCGGAACACGTAGCGGAGCTGCGTTAGCAAAGGAACTTGAAAGAGAAAATATTCCTACTGCTCTTATTACTTGTCTGCCAGATGTAGCAAAAGATATAGGTGCAAATAGGATAGTGAATAATAAAGCTGGTCATTTTCATCATCCTTTTGGTGAGCCAAGTATGACAAAAGAAGCAGAAGAGGCTTGGAGGTTAGGTGCGGTAAAAGTAGCACTTGAAGCTCTAAAAACACCTGTTGAAGCTCCTACTGTTTTCGAATACTAATTCGTTCGATTTAGGTTCATTTTTTTGTTTTTGAGCGGTATAAAGTTTGAACGCAAAATCATATTTTAGATTTTTCGGAGTGAAGAGATGCGCACTAAGATAGATAGTTCTTGGATAGTTGCTCATGATAATGGAGAACATCGACTAATAAGGGATGGCGTAATAGTTTTTGAAGATAAGAAAATTGTTTTTGTTGGAAAAAAATTTGAAGGTAATGTAGATAGAACTATTTCTGCTAAAGGAAAGCTTGTTTGTCCAGGGTTTATTGATACTCACGTACATTCTGGTCATCGGGCGGCTCATAGATTAATAAGTGATACAGGACGCCCATTGTTTTTTGGCCAACCATTCCTAGAGGTTTCAGTTCCTAAAAACAAGAAAACTTCTTCTGTAAGTAAAGTAATTGATCCAGAAGATGAACGTAAAAAGAGCGCTCTTTTTACAGTTGCCGAACTAATCAGAAATGGTGTTACAACTTTCATAGAATATGGCAGCGGAATTTCAGTGCAAAATGCTATTCTTGAACAAGCGATTGCGCTTGGTTCAAGAGCTTACCTTGGACCAGGATATGATTGTGGGCGTTTTGTTGGTGACGAAAAAGGTAGATTGAAGAGGGTGCAAAATGATTCGATGGGAATAAAGTCTTTTGAGAAATCCTTAAATTGGATTCGTGAAAAAGAAGGAATGGCGAATGGTCGTATTCGAGGGATTCTTGTTCCCCGAGAGGTAGAGACTTGTTCTTTAGACGTGTTAAGGAAAACTTTAGAGGCCGCTGATGAATTTGGATTTCCAATGGCAACACATGCTGCCTACAGTGTCATAGAATTTCACGAGATTGTAAAAGAACATATGAAAACTCCTATTGAACTTCTGTCTGATTTAGGAATGTTGAGACCGACATTAAACATTGGACATGGAAACTTTATTTCTGACAATCCAAACTTAAATTATGCAAAAGCGAATGATTTAAAATTAATGGGAGATTCGGGTGTAACGGTTTCTCATTGTCCTACCAATATTATAAGGCGAGGTAGGAACTTGAATAGTTGGGAAAAATATCGCTCATCTGGGGTTAATTTGACAATAGGTACAGACACATATCCAAGAGATATGATAATGAATATGAGAACTGCTTCATATATGGGAAAGTTGATGAGTAATTCTTATTTTGCAGCTCAAGCTAGTGAAGTTTTTAATGCCGCAACAATTGGCGGAGCTGTTTCTGTGGGAAGAAATGATATTGGAAAATTAGAAGTTGGTGCATTAGCAGATATTATAATCATTGATTTAAAAGGAAACAATTCACTTCGCTACGGGCCTGTCCGTGACCCCATTAAGAGTCTCGTTGAATGTGGAGTAGGAGATGATGTTGAGACAGTTTTTGTGGATGGAAGAATAATAATGGAGGACAGAAAAATTCCAGATATTAATTTCCCGCAACTTCCTTATTTTCCTGATTTAAGGAT
>CAZLCI010000019.1:0-31889 GCA_964558115.1 uncultured Nitrospinaceae bacterium
GACTTGGTGGATTAGACAGGCAATCACAAGAGCTATTGCTGATCAGGCAAGAACAATACGTATCCCTGTTCATATGATTGAAACAATTAATAAATTAATACGCACATCTCGTCTGCTTGTTCAAAAATTAGGTCGTGAGCCATTTCCAGAAGAAATCTCAAAAGAAATGGATTTGCCTCTTGATAAGGTAAGAAAAGTTCTCAAAATTGCAAAGGAACCTATTAGTCTCGAGACTCCAATTGGTGAGGAGGAAGATAGCAGTTTAGGAGATTTTATAGAAGATAGAAAAGCCGTTTCACCTCAAGAGTCAGTTGTGAAAGTAAGTTTGGCTGAGCAGACTCAAGAGGTGTTGCAAACCTTAACTCCAAGAGAAGAAAAGGTTCTTCGCAAAAGATTTGGTATTGGAACAGAAAATGAGCATACATTAGAAGAGGTCGGTCATGATTTCAGTGTTACTCGTGAGAGAATTAGACAAATAGAGGCTAAAGCTCTTAGGAAACTGCGTCACCCCAATAGGAGTAAAAGACTGAAAAGTTTTATTGATGACAACTAGGAACTTTCTGTTTTTTTGAAGATTTTAAATCAATATTTTATTTGTATAAAAGTTTGTTGATATTGGGCCCATAGCTCAATGGTGGAGCGTCCGGCTCATAACCGGTTGGTTCTTGGTTCGAATCCAAGTGGGCCCACCATAATAAATTTTGAGATTTGGAGGTTTTGTGTTGAAAAATATAGAGTTGTCTGCTCTTGTTAACTTGCAATCTATAGATTCTAAGATTTATAAATTGAATGAATTGATCAATCAAATTCCTGAGCAAGTTGATGAACAGAATGAAACTTTAATTGTGTTTGATAATAAAATGAAAGAGGCTCAAGGAGAGGCTTCAAGTGCAGAAAAAGCTCAGAAAGATTTTGAAGGCCAAATCCAAATATTAAATGAAAAATTGAAAGAAACTCGTTCCAAACAAGCGCTGGTTAAAACAAATAATGAATATAATGCTTTGAGCAATGAAATAGAGAATGATAAGAAAAAAATTGATTTGATAGAAGAGTCTTTGCTTGAAAAACTAGAGGTTTTGCCTAATTTGCATGAGAAGATAAGAGACGTTGAAAGTGAATTGAAAGTTGAAAAGCAGAAAGTGAGTATTAAAATCGAAGAACTTAATTCTAAGAAAAAAGGCTATGAAGAAGAGTTGAATAGTCTTGTTGAAGAGAAAAATAAAGTATCTACAACAATTTCTCGAAATTGGTTGAATTTATATGAAACACTTTTGGAAGGGAAAAGAAGTCTCGCTGTTTCACCTATTGTGCAGAGAAATTGTCAAGGATGTAAAATGTCTGAAACACTTCAAAGATTTTTTGAAATCAGGGATTCTGAAGATTCTATCTTTACTTGTAGTCATTGTGGAAGAATTTTATATTACAAAGAAACAGAGATAGAAGAAACTTCAATAAGTGCACAAGATGAGGTTCAAAAACAATAGATTTAATTAAAGAAGAGTTACGTATTTATACAGATGGTGCGTCAAGAGGTAACCCTGGTCCTTCAGGTGCTGCTGCATTGATATACGATAATAACGATGTTTTAATAGATAAAATCTCAATTTTTTTAGGTCAAGCTACAAATAATGTTGCTGAATATAGTGCATTATTGCTCGCACTGAATCGTTCAGTCGATTTAGGTGCTAAAAGAGTAAAAATAATAACTGATTCACAATTGATGGCTCGACAATGGGTAGGTTTGTATAAGGTTAAAAATTTAACTATTAAATGTCTTTATGACGAGGCCAAGTCAATTGCAGAAAAGTTAGAAGATGTTCACGTGGTTCATGTAAATCGAACCGAGAATAAAAAAGCAGATAAATTGGTGAATGAGGTTATAGACCTTAATACGCTTTAGATTTTAGTTAGAGTGGACTGTATGGTCGCTTGTGATTGTCACAAGAGGAAAGTCCGGGCTCCAAAGAGCAAGGGTGGTGGATAACTTCCACCGAGGGTGACTTCAGGGAAAGTGCAACAGAAAGTAAACCGCCTTTTAAAAGGTAAGGGTGAAACGGTGCGGTAAGAGCGCACCAGCGGTTTGGGTGACCAAATCGGCTATGTAAACCCCACTCGGAGCAAGGCCAAATAGAGAGGTAAATAAAGGCTGCTCGTCTAAACCTCTGGGTAGGCCGCTCGACACGTAAGGCAACTTTCGTGCTAGATAGATGACCATAACCCATTTATGGGAAACAGAACCCGGCTTATAAGTCCACTCTAGCTTTTTTGTAAATATGAGGTTCAAATGAATTCGAAAAAAACTGATACTTTTAGCATGTCTTCTATTTGTAGCGAGTCTTCCCTTGCTCTAGATGTTATAAGGCCGCATTTAAGAAAAACTCCGTGCAGATTGAGTGAAGATTTTTCCGAACAGCTTGGTTTTGATCTTTATCTTAAACTAGAGAATCTTCAAAGAACAGGGTCTTTCAAAACTAGAGGTTCTATGTATGCAATTAGTAAATTAGATCAAAATCAAAGAAAATCAGGAGTAGTGACCGCATCTGCAGGGAACCATGCTCAGGGAGTCGCATTCGCAGCTAGAGAACTTGGCATATATTCTCTTGTTGTGATGCCTGAATACACTCCAAATACTAAATTAGATGCAGTGAAGGAACTTGGTTCTGAAGTAGAATTATATGGGTCAACTTTTGATGACGCATATGCAAGGGCTAAGGAATATGAATCATCAAAAGGCCTAGTTATGATTCATCCTTTTGATGATTTCGATGTTGTAGCTGGTCAGGGAACAGTAGCTTTAGAAATTTTAGAACAAGTCCCAGATGTAGATACTATAATTGTCTCTGTCGGAGGAGGTGGGTTGATTTCTGGCGTGATTTCGGTAGTAAAAACATTGAAACCAGATACGCGAGTAATAGGTGTCGTGGCTGATGGTGTTCCATCTCTAAAAGAATCCATGAAAACAGGTCATTCAGTTGAAGTTTCATCTATTTCAACTATAGCTGATGGTATTGCAGTAAAAAAAATAGGAGATAACTGTTTCCCGATTATTCAAGAGCATTCTGATCAGATTGTTTCTGTTTCAGATGACTCGATGGCATCTGCTATTTTACGTTTATTGGAAGAGGAAAGAATGTTAGCTGAAGCTGCAGGAGCTGCTCCTTTGGCTTCTTTATTTGATAGAAAATTGAAATCAACTGGAAAAACAGTTGCATTAATTTGTGGGGGAAACTTAGATGTTAATCTTCTCTCTAGGATTATAGGGAAGGGCCTTGCGCTTAATAATAGATACGCTAAGTTGCAGGTGCCACTTCATGATGTCCCTGGTGCGCTAACGAGACTTTCTCAAATTGTTTCAGAGGAAAGAGTTAATATTATCCATATAGAGCATGATAGGTTTTCAACACAAGTGCCAATAAACCATACATTATCACGTCTTTATTTAGAGGTTAGAGGAAATGATCACTTGGAGTTTTTAGTAAAAAGGCTGATTTCTGAAAATTATGAAGTGATCAGGGAGAATAATTAAGATGTCTGATAGAAAAAGAGCAATATTAAGCGTTAGTGATAAAAAGGAAATAGAAAGAATCGGAAAGGTTTTACATAAAGCTAATTGGGAAATTATTTCTACAGGTGGAACTGCTAATATTTTAAAATCTTCTGGTGTTGAAGTTATTCAAGCTAGCGATTATACAGGTCAGCCTGAAATTCTTGATGGTAGAGTTAAAACATTACATCCAAAGATTTTGGGAGGTATTTTAGGAAGAGTTGATCAGGAAAGTGAAATGAAATCAAATAAAATACCTCGTATTGATTTAGTAATCGTGAATTTATATCCCTTTAGAGAAACTGTTTCCAATCCGAAAGTGACTTTGCAAGATGCTTTAGAAAAAATTGATATTGGCGGACCAACTATGGTTCGTGCCGCGGCTAAAAATCACGGTAGGGTGGCTGTTGTAGTAGAACCTGAAGACTACGATGAATTGATTGATTATATTCAATCAGAAGAAGATTTTCCTGATATGTTTTTAAAGAAGTTAGCTTTTAAAGCATTTGATCATGTGTCTTCTTATGATGCTGCGATTGCTTCATTCTTGTCAAAATCGGCAAAAGATCAAGTCAATTATTTTGCTCCGAAAATTGAAATGTCTTTAAAAAGAGAAAAAGTATTACGATACGGAGAGAATCCCCATCAGAAAGGTTCTTTCTATAGTTTTCAGTCCGATGAAAATTTTTCTCTTTCTAAGACAATCATTTTAGGTGGTAAAGAGTTGTCTTTTAATAATTATCTAGACGTTTCAGCTGCGTGTGAGCTAGTTTCTGATCTTAAGGGAAATGCATGTGCGATTCTGAAACATACTAACCCATGTGGTGTTGGAATAGAAAAAAAACAGGTTGATTCATATAAGCGTGCTTTAGCGTGTGATCCGATTTCAGCTTTTGGAAGTGTAATTGCTTTTAATAAAGCCGTTTCTGAAGAAACTGCTGAAGAAATGAGGAGTCTTTTTGTCGAGGTTGTTGTTGCTCCTGAATTTGACGAGAAAGCTTTGAAAATTTTTCAAAAGAAGAAGAATCTTCGCATTTTGAAATGTCCTGGACTGGCATCTTTCCCGATTACTGGAGTAGATGTTCGTGCTGTACCTGGAGGACTTCTAGTGCAAGAGAGAGATTCTTTCTCTGACGAAGAATTCAGTGACTGGTCTGTTGTGACACCTAGATCGCCAACTCCATCTGAAGAGAAAGCACTTAAAATTGCATGGAGCATTGTTCGTCATGTGAAGAGCAATGCAATTGTTTTAGCAAATGAAACTGGTACTATTGGTGTAGGTGCAGGTCAAATGAGTCGAGTAGATTCAACTCAACTTGCTGTCTCTCGTTCGGTTTTTCCTGTAGATGGTTGTGCACTTGCTTCAGATGCTTTTTTCCCCTTTAGGGACGCAATAGATCAGGCTGCAGAATTTGGAGTTAAAGCAATAATCCAGCCGGGCGGTTCAGTCAAAGATCAGGAAATTATAGAGGCTGCAAAAGAAAAAGATATTGCAATGGTTTTTACAGGAAGAAGACATTTTAGACATTGATTCTCTATAGTATTTTTAAAGGCAAGGCGGTGTGAATAGTAAAGAAGTTATATATATTTTAGATAAATTTCTAAATAGTCTTTCTATTTCGACTAAAACAAAAATCAAACAAAAAAGAAAAACAGTTAATGAATCAAATCAAATTCTAATCCTTTTCGAAAGATTAGGAATTTCTGTTGGTCATTTTGATCTTGTAAACGTCGTTGGAACAAGTGGAAAAGGTTCTGTGGCGATGATGATATCTGAGTGTTTATTCTCTTCAAGAGAATCTGTAGGGACTTTTTTCTCTCCACATGTTTCATCGATATCTGAACGTTTTTGGTTTAATGGTAATTTTGTTGAACCAAAACTGATTTCTAAAGTTTATCGCAAATTTATTTCCGTCATTAAAGAAGTCAGCGAAGATCCTAAGAGTGCCACTCCAACTTTCTTTGAATCTACTTTTGCGCTTTTTCTTCTTTTGGCAAAAGAATCAAATTGTAAAATTTTAGTTCTTGAGGCCGGAATTGGCGGAAAATACGATGTTACTCGTATTCCTTTTTTTCAAAAATTGAGTGTAATAACAAAGATTGCGTTAGATCATACGGAACTTCTTGGGAAAAATGTCAGCGAGATTTCAAGGGATAAAGCAGGAATTATTGCAGAATATGGTCAAGTTGTAGTGTCTAAGAATCATTATGTTGTTAGAGGGGAAATTGCTAAAATTGCTAAGAGAAAGTCTGCCAAATTTCACTCTGCTCCTGTTGCTCAGGAGATAAACTCAAAAAGTAATTTCACTTCTTTTAATTTGAATTTTTCGGATGGTTCTTTGATGAGCAATTTATTAATTCCCATGCATGGAGAACATCAAGTAAATAATGCTGCAGTTGCTGCAGGAGCTTGTAGGTTACTTGGATTGGATGACCTAAGTATAGCTAAGGGGTTAGCTAGATCGCGTTTGCCAGGTAGGATAGAAATCGTTTCTGAAAATCCTAGTGTTATTTTAGACATTGCTCATAATCGAAATAAGATTAAAGCTTTGATAAAATTTTTAAGAACAAGATCTCAGAAGAAGATTTATTTTGTTGTAGGTTTTCTTGAAGGGAAGGATATTTCGGGTATGATAGAAGAATTTTCTAAAATCAAGGGAGTATTCTTTTTTACTTTACCTCCTACCTATAGTTCAAGGAGTAATGTGCCATTTGACAAGTTAAATAATGTTTTGTTGAAAAATGGAACTTTTGATTTCAAAAATTATATTGATCCTCACCAAGCCATAAAAGATGCTTTGAGATTATCTGAAAAAGATGATCTTATTGTGGTTACTGGCTCGACCTATCTAGTAGGAGAACTAAGAAAACTTTGGTTTCCTAATGATATTATCTTAAAAACTGGTAATCCATTTATCAAAAAATAGGAAATTCAATGAATTTTTTCGAGAATGAAAAAAATAAAAAAAATTTATCTGTTTTATGTAGGGGAAGGGAACTGAAGTTTGATAATGTCAAAATAATGGGAGTTTTGAATCCTACTCCAAATAGTTTTTCTGATGGAGGTAAATTTTTAGAACTAAATCACGCTATTGAACAAATAGATAAAATGACAAAAGAAGGAGCTGATATAATAGATATAGGTGGGGAGAGTACCCATCCAGATTCAGTTCCTGTATCAAATACAGTAGAACTGAAAAGAATTACTCCGATACTTGAACGACTAGATTTTGATAGTGGCCCACTTGTGTCAATAGATACAAGAAAACCTGCCGTAGCGAAAGAGGTTTTAAAGTCTGGAATCCATATAATTAACGATATTGATGGTTTTACTGACGAACAAATGACAGATTCTGTTTTGGATACAGGTGTAGGTTTAATTGTTATGTGTCCTGGGAGAGTGAAGGAACTTTTTCCACCGGCAGAATTCTCTCAGATTGATCAAAGTGTATATTCTTTTTTTAAGTCGAAACTATTACAACTTAAGAACAAAGGTTTAGAGTCTGTTATTATTGATCCAGGAATAGGATTCGATAAATCTAAGTCTGAAAATTTACGATTGATTAATAAACTTTCTAAGTTTGCACATTTTGATGTTCCTATTGCTATTGGAATTTCTCGAAAGGGATTTGTTGGAACTATTACACGTGTTGAACTACCACGTGATCGTTTGATAGGTTCTGTCGTTGCAGAATCATTTGCTGCTATAAATGGTGCAAATATAATTCGTACCCATGATGTTAAGCATACTTTGCAAGGATTGGATATGATACGTTCATTGATGGATAATTATAAAGAGGATTTTAATTGTTAGTATATTTTTTTGAATTTTGGTGGATGTTTCCTGTTGCTTTTTGTGTATGTCTGATGGCAACAAGTTCAAGTGTAGAGGGAGCTGTCTTTTTTGCACCAATTTTTATTATTTTTTTTCCGATGTTTGCTGGAGTAACGATTACGCCAATAGAAGGTATTTTTCTTGCTCTATCAATAGAAATTTTTGGATTTGGTAGTGCATTGACTGGTTATTTCAGAAGATCTCTGGTTGATATATATATTGCAAAGAAAGTGTTAGTTTTTTCGATTCCCACATCAATAATTTTTGGTTTTCTAGCTCATATGGTTCCATCAGGCACAATTATGATTTTTCTTGGTTCTTTAATGGTAACACTTTGTGTAGTTATTTTTATTACATGTTTTAAAAGTTTTCCAGAAAGAAAAGATATAAAGAAAGTTGGTATTGAACTTAAGAGAGTGGACAAACTTGGCAGAGAATATCGTTATAATTATTTTCATGGTTTCTTTGGCGCTTCGTGGTCTATTCTGGGGGGTCTTCTCGTTGGATTGACTGGAATAGGAATTGGAGAATTAGCCTCTACGAGTCTTATTGTAAGAAATAAAATTCCAACTCGAGTTGCAATAGGTACTGGTATTCTCATTGTTTTTGCAACAGTTTTGCCCGCAACACTTGTGCACGCATATGTTTTTTCAACTGGTCAAATTTCAGTTCATTGGAATATTTTGTTTATGACTGTACCTGCAGTTTTAATTGGTGGGCAGGTATCTCCTATTATTAATAGTCGGGTTGATGGAGAAAAGATAAAGTTTTTTCTCTCTTTTGTATTTTTGTTTGTTGGTTTTATCTTAATTTTGCGTGGGATTACTTTAAATTAATTTTGAATCTAAAAATTTCAAATCTGTCCTCATTGTAGGCCCAGGTGCAGTAGGTTCGATGCTAGCAGCGAACTTATGTTTGGGATTAAGTACGAAAACACATCCATCTAGAATTAGATTAGGTGGGCTTGAAAGTCTTTCTCGTTTTAGTAAAGATCACTTAAAAAAAATTAAGTCTGACGGCTTATATCTAAAAATGGGTCTGAATCGAAATTTTCAAACCAATCCCATAGTTGATCTTATTCCATCTTCAGAAAAAGCTGAACTCGTTATCTTTTCAGTTAAAGTATTTGATTTGTTGATTGCTAGTCAAAAGTTCCTTTCTTCTATTTCATCTTCTTCAATTATTCTTGTTGTTTCAAATGGTCTTAATGCTCTTGAAAAGATTGATAAAACAATTGATGCCAAAAATATTTTCAGAGGTTTGATTGAGACTGGTTGTGAATTAGATGAAGTTGGTGAAATCCTTCAGTATGGACAAGCGAAAATTGAGTTAAGTAAAAATCCTTCTAATTTAAACGGTGGAAGTAATCTTAACTTCGAGAAAATAAAATTATTGTTTCAGTCGTCAGGGTTTGGGGTTTCTGCCTCAGATGATTCGCGTCATTCTGAGTGGAAAAAATTTGTGGCAAATTGTTCAATAAATCCGTTGGCAACTCTTTTTGAGTGTAAAAATGGGGACATTGTTCTTGAGCCAATTATAGATATTTTCAGTAAACTTTGTGCAGAAATACAAGAGTTGGTTGATAGTGAAAACCTCCCTATAAAAGTAAAATCGAGAGTTATGAAGATCATCGAAAATACTTCTGGCAATCAAAATTCTATGCTTAAATCTTTTTTAAAAGGTAGTGAAAGTGAATTGGAAGAAATGACAGGGGAAGTTTTGCGACTTGCTGAAAAAAGAAAGCTTTACTTGCCATTGAATAATTTTTTATTTAGTGCGTTACAAATCATTGAAGATAGAAATAAAATGTAGTATGGTTTTTTTCATTATATTGCTCTAAACCTTTTGTTTAGGCGTTTACCTTTTATTGGAGGAAGCGACCGTGGAAAGTGGTTCTATTAAGAAAAATATCTTTGAAGTTCCATTTGAATCAGTTATTTCAAGAAAAAAAATCACAACATCAAAAGTCCGGAAGATGAAGTCACGTACAAAAATTGTTTCAGCTACCGCTTATGATCATTACACAGCAAAAATTATTGATGAAGCTGGGGTGGACGTGATCTTGGTTGGGGATAGTCTGGGAATGGTAATGTTGGGGTATCCTAATACTACTCACGTAACTCTAGGTGATATGTTGCATCATACCAAGGCTGTTTCTAGGTCAAATCCAAAAGCACTCCTAGTATCTGATTTGCCATTTCTAACTTATGGGATAGATGTAAAGGATACTATAAAAAACGCAGGTATATTGGTACAGGAAGGTGCGGCTGAAGCCGTTAAGCTAGAAGGTGGTGTTCGAATCTTCGAACATGTTAAAGCTCTTGTAGATAGAGAGATCCCAGTTATGGGGCACATAGGATTAACGCCTCAAAGCATACATTCTTTTGGTGGATATAAAGTGCAAGGAAAAACAAAAGTAGTTGCAGATAAAATTCGAGAAGATGCCGTTTCACTTCAAGAAGCAGGTGTTTTTTCTATAGTGATAGAAGGTGTCCCATCAGAATTAGGTGCTCAGATAACTGAAGAAATTGAGGTTCCTACAATCGGTATCGGTGCGGGACCATTTTGTGATGGTCAAATTTTAGTCACCCAAGACATGCTAGGTCTTTTTAGTGATTTTACACCAAAATTTGTCAAGGTTTACTCTGATCTTGGAACAAAAGGTATGAATGCTGTAGAAACTTTTTGTAATGAAGTACGTTCTGGTGATTTTCCGACTGAAGAGCATAGTTTCTAATTCTTTTACGCTAATGCATTTCAGATTTTTCTCTAGTGTATCTGCATAAAAACTACTACAAATATTTTATCCCATATTATCCCACATAAATAAGTATTTGAAATTAAAAGAGTTATTTTTATAATATTTTATGTATTGACATATATAAATTAAATATGTATAAATATTAATTTTAGTGGGTCAAAGTGGGTAATCGTGGGGGGAATGATGCTCATTAGTTCGCATGCTGTTTCTGTTGATGAAAAAGGTCGGGTAAATATACCTGCTCGATTCCGGGAACATCTTTACTCAAAATTTGGAGAACAACTGGTCTTATTGGATATGGACGGCTGTATCTTTGCATATCCCTTAGAAGAATGGCGCCGAAGATTCAGTGACAAATTCAGCCAATTGCCAACATATAGAGATGACGTAAGGAGGTATGTTCGAAGTATGTATGGTAGAGCTACTGAGTGTGTTCTTGACAGACAAGGACGTCTTTTATTGCCATCTCGACTTCGTGATTCCGCACAAATTGAAAAAGATGCGGTAATCATTGGTTTAGAGAATAAATTTGAAATTTGGAGCAGTGAGAACTGGAAAAAACAATTATCTGAAACTTCAGATGTATTTGAGGAAGATGGAAAAGACACATTTATTGAACTTGAATTTTAATGCTTTTTTTTGAGAATGCTGATGCGATCAACTTACAAAGAAAAAATATCTCAAAAGGAAGTTAATGAAATAGATTTCGTAGCATCTCATACCCCGGTTATGGTTCAAGAGGTTTTGAGTTTCTTGTCACCTTTTTCCGGTGCTGTGTTCTTAGATACTACCTTGGGCGGAGGGGGACACAGTAAACTGATTTTGGATGCGATTCAGCCTTCGGGTGTGCTGGTCGGCTGTGATCGGGATAGAGATGCTATTAAGATTTGCATAGATAAGTTTAAAGATTATGGAAATGCTGTACGTATTCATCATTCGAATTTCAGTAATCTTAAAAAAATTCTCAAAAATGAAAATATAGATTATGTAGATGGCATAATCTTTGATCTGGGATTTTCTTCCATTCAAATGGATAATCCTAAAAGAGGTTTTAGTATAAGTTCAGAAGATTTTTTAGATATGAGAATGGATGTTAATTCTTCACTAAAAGCTTCAGAGATAGTAAATAAATTGTCAGAAAATGAAATAGCAGATATTATTTTTGAGTATGGAGAAGAAAAAAAATCTCGTCGTATAGCTAGAGAAATAGTGAAGTATCGTTCAAAGAAAGAGATTATAACTTGCAAAGAACTTTCTAATATTGTTCTAAAGGCTATAAAAAGGAATTCTAGCACATTTTTTCGAATACATCCGGCAACAAAGACTTTTCAGGCATTACGGATCTTTGTCAATAATGAATTAGCATCATTGAAGAACGCTCTTTCTGATGCAGTTGAAGTATTGCGCCCTGGTGGTCGAATAGTTGTAATAAGTTTCCACTCGCTTGAAGATAGAATAGTGAAGAATTATTTTAGATCTGAGTCAAAAAAAGAAACTCCTCTGTTAAAAATTCTTACCAAAAAAGTTGTTCGTCCAGTGAATGAAGAAGTTCAAAAAAATCCTAGAGCAAGGAGTTCACGTCTTAGAGCTTCAGAGCGTTTAGGAAAAGTATAAAATTAATTCAGGTTTAGTTTTGAATTTTATAATATATGAGTCTTAAGTGGAAAATAATAGAATTTTTGTTTTTTTGACAATATGTTTTTTTAGTTTTTCTATTGCAGTCACAACCCTTCTTTGGTCGAACCTTGAAACTGTCAAGGTAGGTTATGAGATTTCAAGACTTGAAAAAAAAAGAAATTTCTTAGACGAAGAACGTAAGTCACTAGAAATAGAAAAATTGAGCTTGAGTGATCTTCGGAGAATAGAAAAAATTTCAAGAGAAAAATTGAAGATGATTTTTCCTCAAATGGAGAACATATTGTTTGTTGTTACTAAGAATTGAAAAATATCAAAACTGCCTATAAAGGAAAATAATTTGTGCAAAGTATCATTAAAAGAAGACTAATTATATGCACATTTTTAGTTACTATAGGTTTTATATCAGTAGGAATAAAACTCATTAAGATTCAATTCTTTGATCGTGAAATTTTAGAATCCTTAGGTAAGAGACAGTTAGATAAAACTATTACTATAAGAGCTAGAAGAGGAAATATTCATGATAATAGTGGAGAAATTTTAGCAATAAATCTAAAATCCCCATCTCTTTATGCAGATACTTCGAAAATAAAAGACAAACTTTTTACATCTAAAAATTTATCCCTGATTTTAAAAGTACCCGAGTCAATTTTGCAAAAAAAAATATCAAGATTAAACAAATATGTTTTGCTTGGTAGAAAGTTAGATCCTGAACAAAAAGAAAAGATAAAAAAGTTGAATATTTCAGGTTTGAACTTTGAAATAGAGAGTAAAAGATTTTATCCAAGAAGGGAACTGGCATCTTCACTTTTAGGTTTTGTGGGAGTGGATAATATTGGTCTTTACGGAGTTGAGCAATCGATGAATAGATATTTAGAAGGTTCAACTCGTAGAATTCTAATTCAAAGAGATGCCAAGAGGAGAAGGATTAATTCTAATCCTTCTAGAATTAATTTAGATTTTTTGTCTGATAGAAAGGAAAAGATTTCTGAGAAGACAAGAGACGGATTTAATGTAACTTTAACGATAGATCCGAATATTCAATTTTTCATAGAAGAAGAACTGATAAGACAATTTAGGAAAGTAAAATCAAAAAAAGCAATAGGAATTATGATTGAGGTGAAAACGGGAGCAGTGATAGGGCTAGCATCAATTCCAAGGTTCAATCCTAATGTTTATAGTCGATCAAAACCAGAAAATTGGCGTGAACCTGCGATTCAAGATATATATGAGCCAGGTTCAACTTTTAAAATAATAACTGCGGCTGCGTATCTTGAAAATGGAGGGAAAAAAGAAGAAATATTCGATACGGAGAATGGAAAATATAAGATTCAAGGAACTTCAAAAACACTCAGAGATCATAAAAAATTTGGAAAATTATCTATGCAAGAGGTAATAATTAATTCTTCGAATATTGGTACTTATAAGATTGCAAAAAAAATAGGTCCAAAACGATTATTTAATATGGTTAAAAGTTTTGGATTTGGAAATCGAACAGGAGTTAATTTTCCTAGTGAAGCTTTTGGAATCTTAAGAAGTCCATCAAAATGGTCGAAACTTTCTTTAGCTTCGATATCAATTGGTCAGGAAATTGGGGTTAGTCCTTTGCAAATGTTAATGCCTGTGGCGGCTTTAGCAAATAAAGGGATAATGTGTAGTCCTAAAATTGTCAGGTCTATCAAAAAATTCAATAAAAAATTTCAAGAAAATATTACTTGTGATGGAAAAAGAGTTGTATCAGAAGGAACTGCAAACGAACTTATAAGAATCATGGGAAAAGTTGTTTCTGAAGGAACAGGCAAAAATGCAGGGTTGAAATCATACAAGATCGGCGGAAAAACTGGAACAGCTCAGAAGATGGTGGCAGGACAGAAATATTATAGTGATGTGGACTTTGTTATGTCCTTTGTAGGTTTTGCTCCTCTCCGAAATCCTAAACTTGCTTTAATAATAATTTTTGATGGGGGAAAGCTAAAAAATGAATCTTGGGGCAGTACTATTGCTGCGCCAGTATGGAGAAGAATAATTCTAAGGACTCTAAGATACCTTCGAGTCCCACCGGATAATGCAAAGATTATGGAAACTAAATTTAGGAAAGAACTTTAGGAAATTCTTTCTTTCTATATGGAATATTTTAATTATGCAAAAAAAAGCAACCTATATGAATTTAACAAAAATATCCGATGAACTTTCATTTAAAGAGTTTCTTGGTGAAAAAAATACCAATGTTACAGGAATTTCTTACGATTCTAGGACTGTGAAGCCAGGAGATATTTTCATTGCAATTAAAGGGTTTCAGGAGGATGGCCATGAATATGTAAAGCAGGCAATTGCTTCAGGTGCATCTGTAATCATATTAGAAAGAATGATTCCTGGGCTACAGGGTTTTGAAGCATGTTTTGTTGTTGAGTCGGGTAGAAGAGCGTTAGCGGAAGTTAGTTCGATTTTTTATGGTTATCCTTCAAATAAATTCAATTTGTTTGGAGTTACAGGTACGAATGGAAAAACAACGACAGTTTTTTTGTTGGATTGGATTTTGAATAGTGTTGGGAGAAAGTCTGCCATGTTAGGAACAATTTTTTGCCGGATTGGAGATAAAATTATTTCTAATGAGAGAACTACACCGGAATCCTCTGACTTGCAAAACCTTTTTGGAATGATGGTTAAAGAAGAAGTAAGTGATGTTTGTATGGAGGTATCAAGTCATAGTCTAGAATTAGATAGAGTTCATGGGTGTAATTTTGATGTGGCTCTTTTTACGAATTTGTCACAGGATCATCTCGATTTTCATGGAGATATGGATTCATATTTCAAAAGTAAAATGAAACTTTTTAAAGATTGCAATCCCAAAAAAATAATCGTGAATATAGATGATAAATATGGAAAGCAGATTTATGAACAGTCTAAACTTGATAAATTTTCATATGGGCTATCTAAGAAGGCAGACGTTTGTGCGGAAAATATTTGTAATACAAATACTGGTTTAAAGTTTGATTTGAAATTACCTGGTGATTTTATGAAAATTGAATGTCCTATGATTGGAGAACATAACTTGATGAATATCCTTGCGGCAACTGCGGCAGGTGTCTCAAGTGGAATACCTGTTAAAGAGATAGCGGCATCGCTTAAGACATTTGAATCTGTTCCTGGAAGGTTTGAACAGATTGAAATGGGGCAGCCATTCTTGGTAGTCGTAGATTATGCACATACTCAAGATGCGTTATCTAGAGTAATCAAATTTTCACGTCCTATCACGAAAGGTCGGATTTTGACTTTAATGGGATGTGGGGGAAATAGAGATCGCACGAAAAGACCACTTATGTGTGCCGAAGCTTTGAAACATAGTGATATCGTTGTAATAACTACCGATAATCCTCGGAATGAAATGCCTGAACAGATTATTCGTGAAGTCAATAATGGCACAAAATTAGTCCCTGGTTCCGAAGATAGGTGTTTCTCGATTATAGAAAGAAAAGAAGCCATTAAGTTTATTATTTCTTTTGCTAAAGAAGGTGACACAGTATTAATAACGGGAAAAGGACATGAAACATATCAGATGATCGGAAATATAAAGATTCCTTTTGATGATCGAAATCAGGCACGTAATGTGCTTAGTGCTTTGGGGTATACATCTTGAACTCAAAATGTCCAATGTTTAATGTTGAAGAAATTGTCTCCGCAATAGGTGGAAGGATTTTGATAGGAGACAATTTAACTGGAGTCTATGGAGTAAGTACGGATACTAGAAAAATAAGTTCAGGAGATCTTTTTATAGCTTTGAAAGGAGAAAATTTTGATGGGAATCTTTTCTTGAAAGAAGCAGAGCAAAAAGGTGCAAAAGCTTTAATTGCAAGTAAGGATTATCGTTCAAAAGAAGAATTTGAAATTCCGATTATTTATGTAGATGATTGTCTTAAAGCACTTGGAGATCTTGCTAAATTTCACCGTCTCAAATTCGAACTTCCTGTAGTTTGTGTTACTGGCAGTAATGGTAAAACTTCGACTAAGGAAATGTTATTTTCAATTTTGAGTCAGAATAATAAAACTTTGAAAACGGAAGGGAATTTAAATAACTTAATTGGTTTACCGATGCAACTTTTAAATATTACCAAAGAGCACGAGAAGGCTGTTTTCGAGATTGGGATGAATAGATTCGGAGAAATTGATCGTCTTGCAGAAATGGCAGTTCCAAAGGTTGGAGTGATAACAAATATTGCTCGAGCACACTTAGAGAGTTTGCATACCTTAGAATCTGTTAGAGATGCAAAAGGAGAGATAATTAATAGAATATCAGAAAATGGTTTTATGGTTTTTTCTGGAGATGATGATTATGAATCTTTCTATAAACAGAAATCTGAAGAAAGAGGTTTGCAGGTTCAAACGTTTGGTTTTTCTGATCACAATAGTCTCTTTTTCGAAGATATCTGTTTTCCTTATGACAATGGCACAAAGTTTAGTCTTTTTTATCATAGTGAAAAAAAGGAGGCATGGATTCCGCAGTTTGGATATCATAATGTTTTAAATGCGGTTGCTGCATCGACAGTAGCTACCTGTTTGGGTGTATCTATAGAAGAAATAGTCCAAGGGTTAAGATCTTCTTCAAGTTTGCCAATGCGGATGACAGTAAAACCGATTCCTGATTATAAAAATTCGTTTTTAATTGACGATTCTTATAACGCAAATCCTGATTCTATGCTTTCTTCATTTGATACTGCGATAGTCTTGAAAAGAGAGTCGAAATTGTTTGTTGTCTTAGGAGATATGAGTGAGTTAGGAGAGCTTGAATCTGAACTTCATAAGGATTTAATTCTTAATCTTTTAAAAATAAGTACTGAAAAAAATTGTGTTTTTATCCTTGTTGGGGTGTTAATGACCGAAGCTGCAGAGAAAATAAAGAAAGACTTTAATTTTGTGAACTTTGAAGGTTTTGAATTCTTTGAAGATGCTTTGTCTTGGTTTTATAATAATTTTGCTAAAGGAGACTGGGTTTTAGTAAAAGGTTCTCGTGTTAGTCGTATGGAACGCTTCTCAGAGGAGATACTAAATTAATGTTATACAAATCTTTTCTTCTATTAAGTACTGATTATGCATTTCTGAACGTTTTTAGATATATAACTTTTAGAACGGCTATAGCAGTTTTTTTTGGTTTTTTGTTCTCGTTTTTTTTAGTGCCTCCTTTTATTCGTTTTTTGAAACGAAGACAATTAGGCGAAGAAATTAGAGAAGACGGACCGCAGTCTCATTTCTCCAAGCGTGGGACTCCTACCATGGGTGGATTTATTATCCTTCTATCTATCTTAATTTCAACTTTGCTTTTAAATGACTTGTCAAATAGATATGTTCTTCTTTCACTTTTTGTTTTGGTAACTTTTGGTTTGTTGGGTTTATTTGATGATTATAAAAAAGTAGTAAAGAAAGACACAAAAGGTCTTACTGCAGGAAAAAAGTTTTTTTTTCAATTTGTAATTGGTCTTATTGTTGGATTTCTACTTTATAAAGGATTTGTATCAAAAGAATTTAAAACAGTAGTTATGTTCCCGTTTTTCAAGGATCTTTTGCCTCAGCTTGGAATATTTTTTATTCCCTATGCCGCAATTGTAATTGTAGCAACTAGTAATGCAGTTAATCTCACAGATGGTCTTGATGGATTGGCTATTGGCCCATTATTAATTGCAGCAGTAGCATATCTTATATTCAGTTACGTAGCCGGACATTCAGAAATTTCGAAGTATTTACTAGTCCAGCATGTTAGAGGCGCTGGTGAGTTAGCTATTCTTTGCGGAACTATTTTTGGTGCCGGCTTAGGTTTCCTCTGGTTTAATGCTTATCCAGCACAAATTTTCATGGGAGATGTAGGTTCATTATCCCTAGGTTCTATCTTGGGTGTTATAGCTCTGAGTATAAAACAAGAAATTCTGCTCTTTTCTGTTTGTGGACTTTTTGTCATAGAAGTCTTATCTGTTCTGATCCAAGTCGTTTCATTTAAGCTTACAGGAAAACGGGTTTTCAAAATGGCTCCTCTCCACCACCATTTTGAGGAATCAAACTGGCCCGAATCAAGGATTACAATTCGTTTTTGGATAATAGCCGTTATTTTAGCGCTTTTAAGTGTTGCTACTCTTAAATTGAGATAGAGTTATGGGTTCAGAACATATTAATTTTTTGCAGAAGTTAAAGTCAAAAACTGTTGTTGTTATGGGAATGGGTAAGACTGGCATAGCACTTTCAAATTTTCTTATAGGAAAATGTAAAGAATTAATTGTTACAGATAGTCATAACGTAAATAGTTTGGATAGCTATATTTCAAGCAATGTTCGAACTGAATTTGGTGGTCACAAAAAAGAAACTTTTCAGAAATGCGATCTTCTTATCGTTAGTCCGGGAGTTCCAGAAGATAATTTTTTTGTTCAAATCGCTTTTGCGTCAGGAGTAGAAGTTATTAGCGAAATCGAATTTGCTTGGAGGTTGTCAAATATACCTTTAGTTTCAATTACAGGTACGAATGGAAAAACAACTACATTAACAATGTTGTCAGAGATATTGGTAAATAGTGATTTTCGAATTTCTGTAGGTGGCAATATAGGAAGACCATTAATAGATGTAGTTCAAAATGAAACTAATGATTTAGATTTTATTTTATGTGAAGTCAGTAGTTTTCAACTTGAACTATCGTCGAGTTTACGTCCTTATCTTGCGATGATTACAAACGTTACAGAGGATCATATTGGAAGACATAAATCTATCGAAGATTATCTTTCAGTTAAGACGAAGTTATTATGTAATCAGAAAAAAAATGATGTGAAAATAATAAATTCTGATGATCCTATTACTAAACATCTTGAGTTTGAGGGAGAACAAGAGACTCTTACTTTTAGTAGAAAAGGAGAAGTTGAAAAAGGTTCTTTTGTCAAAAATGATAAAATATACATAATTTCAGATGATACAATTCAAGAAGTATGTGATATCTCAGAGATCTATTTGCCTGGTCTTCATAATCTAGAAAATCTTTTAGGAGCTTGTGCAGCAGGATCTTTTCTCGGGGCCGATATTGTTTCAATGAAAAGAACAGCAATAAATTTCAAAGGTCTTCCGCATCGCATGGAAGTAATTTCAAAAAAAAATGACATTACTTGGATAAATGATTCAAAAGCTACGAATGTAGGTTCCACAAAAATGAGTCTTTTGAGTCTTCGGGAAAATGTGATTCTTATTGCTGGAGGTTTCGATAAGAATAGCAATCTAGATTACATTTTACCTGCTGTAAAATCTAAAGTCATAAAAATATTTCTTATCGGAGATTCTGCGAAAAGGTTTTATGAATTTTTTCAAAGTGAAGTTGAAACTGAAATAGTTTTCAACTTAGAAGATGCTGTTTCAATCATTTCAAAAAGAGCAATTTCTGGACAAACTGTTTTGTTTTCGCCTGCTTGTTCAAGTTTCGATCAGTTTGATGATTATATTCAACGAGGAAATGCCTTTCGAGAATTAGTTAATGAAAGATATGAGAATTAATTAATGAAAAGAAAAAATATAGATAAAACTATTCTTTATTCTGTCTTGTTTTTAAATGTAATTGGTTTCGTTATGATTTTTAGTGCAAGCAATATTCTTGCATACGAAGATTACGGAGATTCTTATTATTTTATTAAAAGACATGGGTTATGGATGCTTTGTGGATTTTTATCTATGTTTTTTTTCTTTATGATTGATTTAGATAGATTTAAAAAATTATCTTTTTTCTTAGTTTGTTTGACGTGGGTTTTTTTAGCTCTAATTTTCCTTCCCGGTTTTGGTCGAACTGTAGGAGGTGCGACTAGATGGATAGGAGTTGGCTCTTTTACTTTTCAGCCGGCTGAGTTTTCAAAGCTTATCCTTATTTTTTATCTAGCAGATATGCTTAGTGATAAGAAAAGAATTGTAAATGAAACTGGTTTTATTTTTACTCATTTTATAATAGTAGTTGGCGTTACGGTTGGTTTTATACTATTTCAGCCTGATCTTGGGACAGTACTTCTCATTTTAATTGTTGCTGGAATCTTATTGTATTTAGCTGAGATTAAATGTTACTATGTAATTGCTTATGCGTTTTGTACTGTTTTTTTATGTTCTTTAATGGTTTTTTTGGTACCTTGGCGTTTTAAGCGCATACTTGCTTTTATGGATCCTTTTGCGGATCCTCTTGGGATGGGTTATCAACTCATCCAGTCTCTTCTAGCTATCGCCCGTGGTGGGATTACAGGTTTGGGTATTGGTGATAGCAAACAAAAACTTTTTTACCTTCCAGAACCACATACTGATTTTGTTTTTTCAGTCCTTGGCGAAGAACTCGGTTTAATAGGATGTTTTCTAGTTTTAATTCTATTTTTTCTTCTTCTTCTTCGTGGATTCAACATTGCCTATAAATGTTCCAATAATTTTCAATCTCTCCTAGCATTTGGAACTACGCTCTTAATTTCAGTTCAAGGTATTTTGAATATGTCGGTAGCAACTGGTTTGGTGCCTACTACGGGAATACCACTTCCTATGATCAGTTTGGGTGGTTCATCTCTTTTAATCACACATTCTTCAATTGGAATTTTGATGAATATTAGTGCAAAGAATTCTTTGAAATCTGATTATGAATCATTTGGAAAGTCTAAAAGAGCTCAACGAGTCAGAAATTCCAAAAAGATTAGAATGAGAAATTTAAGGGGGCAAAATTGAGATTGATGATAGCAGGTGGTGGAACAGGTGGACATGTATATCCTGGTGTTGCGGTTGCTCGAACCTGGCTAGCAGATTCTTCAAATAATGAGGTTCTGTTTGTGGGACCAAAAAAAGGGTTGCTTTCTAAAATTCTTGAACGTGAAGGACTTCCGATAAAGAGTATAAAAGCATCTGGATTTGTTGGGGTTAGGATAGGAAAGAAAATTCTATCCATACTTCAATTGATTAGTGGACTGTTTCAATCTTTAGAAATTATTAAAACTTTTAATCCCCATGTAGTTTTAGGGGTAGGGGGTTATGCAAGTGTTTCTCCAATAATTGCTGCATGGTTAAGGAGAAAGCCAATTGTTTTAATAGAGCAAAATGCAGTGCCGGGGGTTGCTAATAGAATTTTATCTCCATTTGCATCCAAGATTGCATTAGGAATGCCATTGAAGAAGAATTTTTTTCGAAAGGAAAAAATAATTGATAGTGGTCTTCCTCTAAGGGCTGAATTTGACTCTAGGTATAATAGAGCAAGTTCATTTTGGAAAGGTCCATTAAAGATCTTAGTATTTGGTGGTAGTCAAGGAGCTGCTGCAATTAATGATACTGTAGTTAGAACTTTACCTTTACTTCATTCCTTTCGTGCAGAATTGAAATTTGTTCATCAGACAGGAGACATTGATAATGAATGGATCTCTCGTGCATACGAGAAGGAAAATATGGATTCTGATGTTAAGAGTTTCCTGTTTGATATCGCTGATAAATATAGGTGGGCACATTTTGTTATAGCAAGGGCAGGAGCAGTTACAGTTGCAGAAATTACTGCTATGGGCTTACCAGCTCTTTTAGTGCCATTTCCTGAGTCGACACATGGTCATCAAGAAGAAAATGCAAAATTTCTATCGGATAAAGGAGCTGGCATTTTAGTGAAACAGGAGGATTTTGAGCCTGAAGTACTTTTTCCAATTCTTTCTAAATTTATTAAAGATAGAGATACTTTGCGAAAAATGTCTATTAAAACTCAAGATTTGAACGACTCTTGTAGTAGGTTCTCTGTAACAAAATTATGTAAAGAAGTTGTTGTTAATTAAGTGGTTGGGGATTTAAATGATTAATGTGAAGAATACCAATAGCACAAAATTTCTTCATTCCATCAAAATTCATTTTGTTGGGATAGGGGGCACAGGGATGTGCGGAATTGCAGAATTATTAATTAATTTAGATTATTCAGTTAGTGGGTCCGATATTGCAATTAATGATGCGATAATTCGTTTGAAGAAGTTAGGAGCTAAGTTTTATGAAGGACATAAAAAAGAAAATGTCGCTGATGCGAATGTTGTAGTCTATAGTTCTGCCATTAACGTTGACAATGAAGAATTAGTTGAAGCGAGAAAGAAGAAGATTCCTACGATCCCAAGAGCTGAAATGCTAAGTGAACTAATGAGAATGAAATACAGTATTGCGATTGCTGGTTCACATGGAAAAACTACGACTACCTCATTAGTTTCTTCGATTTTATATAAGGATTCACTTGATCCAACTTTTGTCATTGGAGGAAGATTAAATGCCTTTGGTTCAAATGCAAGATTAGGAGCAGGGGATTTTCTTGTTGCAGAGGCGGATGAAAGCGATGGAACTTTTCTTGATTTGTCTCCAACGATTGGACTCGTGACTAATATTGATGAAGAACATCTTGATTTTTATAAAGATTATCAGAGTATAAAGGATGCTTTTCTTGAATTTGTAAATAAGATTCCTTTTTATGGTTTTTCTGTCCTTTGTAATGACAATTCTGCTATTAGAGAAATAATTCCCAAAATTGAAAAAAGATTTTTTACTTATGGATTTGATGCTACTTCTGACTATCAGGGTAAAAATTTTCGTTATATTGGAGAAAAAAGTTATTTTGATGTTTATCGTTTTGGGAAAAAAATAGGAGAAATTCAGGTCCCTATGCCTGGTTTGCATAATGCATCAAATGCTTTAGGTGCTGTTGCTTTGTCTATGGAGATAAATATCCCTTTTGAGTCAGTAAAATTGGGATTAGAAGAATTTCAAGGAATTAGTAGAAGGATGGATTTTATAGGAGAAGTATCTGACATTTTGTTATATGACGATTATGGTCATCATCCCGAAGAAATTAAAGCTACACTCAAAGCATTAAAAGAGTCTTGTCCAAATAGAAGAATCGTTGTTGTTTTTCAACCACATAGATTTTCACGCACACACCATTTAATGAAATCTTTTATTTCCTCTTTTGATGATGCAGACATTCTTTTTGTTGCTCCTATTTATTCTGCAGGGGAGATGCCTATAGAAGGTGTGAATTCGTTTGAATTAATTAAAGGCATTCGTGCACACGGCAAAAAAAATTGTTTTGAAGTTGAAAAATCAACTGATGGAATAGAAAAACTCTTAAATACGCTGAGAGCGAATGATTTGTTTGTTACCCTAGGAGCTGGTGATGTATGGGAATTAGGGAAATCGCTGAAAGAAAAATTAAATTACGAATTAAATCTTAACTGATAAGTTTTTTTAAATTGTTGGGGAAAGAATGGATTTGAAATCTGAATTTTCTAGAATGCCTTTTAAAGTTTTGTGTGATGAAATTCTTGCACCTTACACGACACTGCAAATTGGAGGTCAAGCAGATTATTTAGCTTTTCCGCAAAACGAAAAAGATTTGTCTTCTCTTTTGAAAGTTTCTCAAAATTTTAATTTGCCAATAACTGTTCTTGGTGGAGGTGCAAATACTCTTATTTTGGATGGTGGAGTAAGAGGTTTAGTCGTTAGTTTATCAAAAAATTTTAAGGGTATAGAGGTTTTACTGGAAAATAAAAATGAAGTTCTTGTTGCGGTTGGAGCATTTGAAAAAATTCCTTCTCTAGTTCGGTTTGGTATCAAGAATGGCCTTTCAGGAGTTGAAAGATTAATGGGAATTCCGGGTACTCTTGGAGGAGCGTTAATGATGAATGCAGGAACTGCTACGCAATATATAGAGGATTTGATTGAGAGTATTCTTTGGATGCCGTTTGAAGAAAGAAAAATGAAGACACTCAGTAAAGAAGAAATTGAATTTTCTTATAGAGCAACAAAATTGCCCGCTCCTGGCGTAGTGATTTCTTCAATTCTTAGATTGAGGCGGGGAAGTAAAAAAGAATTAGAATTTTTGTACAAACAAAATATAAGTAGTAGGAAGAAAAAACAGCCTTGGGGAAGACCGTGCGCAGGTTCAATTTTTAAAAATCCGCGAAATGATAAGGCTGGGAGGTTGATAGAAGAATGTGGTCTCAAGAAATTATGTATTGGTTCAGCTATGGTTAGTGAAGTACATGCAAATTTTTTAGTTAACACTGGTGGTGCGAAATCATCCGATATCCTTGCACTTATTAATGAAATTAAACTGACGGTGAAGAAACTGAAAAATATTGATTTAAATCTGGAACTTAACATAATTGGAGAAGAGGAAAGTCCTGCACGGATTTGTTCTCATGCTTGAAATTTTTAAGAGGAGATATGGTGTTTAGATTCAAAGAAAATTCAAAATCTATAGAGAGAAGTAGACCAGTTTCAATTAAAAGATTTATACACGCGTTAATTTGTATTGAATTTTTTTTGATTTTATTGCACTTATTTCTTTTTTTACGGACAAACAATCACTACCTATTAAAAAAAATAATTATTGATGGGTCATATTATACTATTCCTGAAACAATTATTGATTCTTTGAATTTTTCACAAGATGCTAATATTTTTAATACAAATTTAGAGTTGATACGTAAAACTTTAGAAAAAAATATTTGGATAGAGTCTTCAAGTGTGAAAATAAAGTATCCAGGAGTTCTTGATATTTCTATTAACGAAAGAGAACCCATTGCTTTAATTAAGGGGAAAATTGAAAAGGCAATAGATTCGAAGGGAATGGTACTTGGAAATTTACCTTTGTCAAAAAAGTCATGTTTGCCAAGAGTAGATGGTTTTTCAGTAAAAGAGATAGGTGCTTATTTTGAAAATGAGGATATGAAGAAGATTCTTGTCATACTTCAGGTTTTACAGAAATTATCATGGTTTGACAATAAATGTTTTTCAATAAAAAGGACCGAAGATGGATTCTATCTATTGCGATTTATGAAAAAATCTTTCGATATCAAAATATCGCCCGAGAAAATAATTTCTCAAATAGCGCGTCTGATTTCTGTTTTTGAACTGTTTCCGGATAGGATTCGAGTATCAGGTAACCGTCTTTTCTTTGACCTTACCTTTCCTTCTCGTGTAATTATGAGACCAACTTTGGAATATGGGGGATAAAGGGATGA
Source organism: uncultured Nitrospinaceae bacterium (assembly GCA_964558115.1). Classification (GTDB taxonomy): domain Bacteria; phylum UBA8248; class UBA8248; order UBA8248; family UBA8248; genus UBA3496. The sequence continues at coordinate 24,783 of CAZLCI010000019.1, forward strand.
GTAAGAGTAATGAAATGTTTGTTGGATTGGATATAGGAACTTCAAAAATTTGTGCAGTTGTTGCTGAATTTAATGATGAAGGTACTTTGGAGATAGTAGGGCTTGGGAAGCATCCATCAAAAGGATTGAATAGAGGTTCTGTAGTCAATATTGATCAAACTGTAGAATCTATTTGTGCTGCTGTAGAAGAAGCTGAGTTTATCAGTGGTATTCAGATCAAACAAGCAAATATAGGAATTTCAGGTCCTCACATTAAAAGTTTAGATACAAATGGAATTGTTGCGATAAAAAATAAAATAGTCTCTAAAGAAGATGTGCAGAGAGTTATTGAACAGGCAAGAGCTATTACAATGCCGACTGATCATCAAATTATACATGTATTGCCTCAAGAATATGTTGTAGATGAGCAGGAAAGTATTACAGAACCTGTTGGTATGGCTGGGGTTCGTTTAGAATGTAAAGTTCATATAGTTACAGGTTCGGTTCCCTCTATTCAAAATATAGTTAGAAGTGTAGAAAGAGCAGGCTTAATGGTCGAACGCCTTGTTTTACAACCCCTTGCTTCCTCTTTAGCAGCTCTTAGTGAAGACGAAAGGGATCTTGGAGTAGCAGTGGTTGATATTGGAAGTGGAACCTCAGATGTAGCTGTTATAAGTTCTGGCGTCATGAGATATGCGCAAGTTATTCCAATAGGGGGAAGTCATATCACTCGTGATATTGCAATAGGACTTAGAACTCCTGACTATCAGGCAGAAAGAATAAAAAAAGAACATGGATATGCCTTAGCTTCACGTTTAACCGGACAGCAAAATATTGAGGTTCCAAGTGTTGGTGGAAGAGAACCAAGAATTCTAAGTCGTCAAATACTTGCAGAAATTATTCAACCTCGCTTAGAAGAGACTCTAACAATGATAAGGAGGTCCATTCAAAAAAGTGGAATGGAGGATTTGCTTCCTGCTGGGGTAGTTTTAACAGGTGGGGCAAGTATTATTGATGGGATAGAAGATTTAGCGGAGAGTGTCCTTCAACTCCCCGTAAGAAGAGGTGCTCCAAATGGTATAGGTGGGCTAGTAGACATGGTAAATCAACCTATATATTCAACCGCAGTAGGTCTGGTAATGTATGCTGCAGAGAACGGAGAAAAGGAGCAAAAGAACTGGTTTCCAAATGGATTTATGAATGGAAATAGTGGAGGGATAACATTAAAAATCAAGGATGCTTTAAATAGTATCTTTAAATAATTTGAAAAAGGTTTCCCAACGTCCAAGGAAAAAGGGAGTGAGTAATGAGTAATTTTTTTGAACTAGATGAAGATGTTTCATGTCGCGCCAAAATTGCAGTAATTGGTGTAGGAGGAGGAGGAGGGAATGCAGTTAATACCATGATCTCCTCTGGAATGGAAGGAGTAGAGTTTGCAGTTGCAAATACGGATGCACAGGTATTAGAACAATCGTTAGCAAAAGAAAAAATTCAAATAGGGACAGAAGTAACGAAGGGATTAGGTGCAGGTGGCAACCCTGATATTGGACGTAAATCTGCTATGGAAGATACTGAAAGACTGACAAGTTTAATGAGAGATTTAGATATGGTTTTTGTAACCGCGGGAATGGGTGGTGGAACTGGTACTGGAGCTGCTCCCGTAATTGCTAGAATTGCAAAAGAGGCTGGTATACTAACAGTAGGAGTTGTAACTAGACCGTTCGATTTTGAGGGACCTAAAAGACAATCTCAGGCAGAATCGGGAATCGCAGAACTAAGAGATTCGGTTAATACATTAATTACAATTCCTAACCAGCGTCTTTTGGGTATGGTGGATAAATCCACTCCTATGCTTGATGCATTCGATAAGGCAAATGATATTTTATTGCAAGCATGTAAAGGAATAGCCGATTTAATAACTACCCCTGGTCTTATAAATCTTGACTTTGCAGATGTTAGGACAATTATGAGAGATATGGGTGGTATGGCTCTTATGGGAAGTGGAGTTAGTGCAGGCGAGAATAGAGCTATTAATGCTGCGCAGAAAGCAATTAGTAGTCCTCTTCTTGAAGAGGCCACTATACAAGGTGCGAGAGGAGTTTTGATAAATATTTCTGGAGGAGAGACTCTTGCTCTGCATGAAGTGAATGAGGCATGTACTCTTATATATGAAACCGCTCATGAAGATGCAAATGTAATTTTTGGTTCTGTAATTGATTCGTCAATTGGAGATTCTGTGCGTGTCACTGTAATAGCTACTGGTTTTCATGATGCTGTTTCTCCTGAAGTTTCAATTGTTGAAGAAACTACTGTTGAGGCAACTGGAACTGACGGGGCAGATATCTCTGTTCCTGCTTATGTTAGAATGAAAAATAATAAAGCAAACTTAGGTTTTCAGTTTGAGGAAGACGATTTAGATGTCCCTACTTTTTTAAGGAGACAAGCAGACTAATAGTTTTTCTTTTTAGAGAGTTTAGAATTTGAATGAACTATGTGAGTACAATCTTGGAGATCTAACTTTTTTCACATCTCCATTATTAGATTCTTTGGATTTTGTTGTGCATGGATTTGGCACAAGACACTTATATCCTCAAAATGATGAGCAATATTTTTTTGCGGAAAAAATACGGAATTCAAACTTATTAAATATGTTGTTTAAGGGTGAAGAACTGAGTCCTTATTTTTTCAACAGATATCTTAATTCTTTTATTCATCTTCAACAGGTACACAGTTCTAAGGTCATTAGTACTGAAGAAATTAAAAATGGAGTTTCAAACGTTGCAGATGCGGTTGTCTCAAATAACCCAGGTGTCATTCTTGCTATTGAAACTGCAGATTGTTTGCCTGTTCTTATAGTTGATAAGGATTTAGGAGCAATTGCAGCGATACATGCAGGCAGAAAAGGAATTTTGAAAGGTATTATTGAAGAAACAGTAAAAAAATTGAAATTTGAATATGGTAGCAAACCATCGAATTTGTTTGTGGCGATTGGACCTGGTATTTCTGGTAACTCCTATGAAGTTGGTTATGAATGTATTATTCCTTTTCATCAGACTATTCCTGAAGCAAAAAACGCAGTTTTTCAGAAAGAAAATGGAAAGTGGCATATAGATTTGCCAAAGATTGTTTTCGAACAATTTTTGAATTTAGGGATAAAAAGAGAAAGGATAGGAAGTCCCGGACCTTGTACCTTTAGAAACAAAAATAATTTCTTTTCATATAGAAGAGAAGGTAAAGGAGCAGGAAGACAAACTTCTTTAATTCTTTTAGTTTAGAAAGGATTCTTGTTATAAAAAATTATGGAAAATTCTCTGATTTACAGAAATCTTGAAAGTGTTAAAAAAAGGATAAAAGAATCTGCAGAACGTGTGAATCGTTCATCAGAAGAAGTGAAACTGGTATCAGTTACAAAGACACAGAGTGTAGAAAAAATAGAAGAAATTTTTCATGCGGGTAGTTTTATAATAGGAGAGAATCGTGTCCAAGAGGCGAGAGACAAACGTTTAGAAATGGATTCAAATGTTGCTGATGGACTAGAATGGCGTTTGATCGGAAAACTTCAGAAAAATAAAGTTAAAATAGTTCTGGGTCTATTTGATATTATCGAGTCAGTAGACTCTCTTTCTTTAGCTAAGGAAATTTCACGATTTGCAGAAAAAATAACTCGTAAGCCATTTAATATTTATATACAAGTTAATACAGGAGAGGAATCTCAAAAAAATGGAGTATTTTTTAAAGATGTTTTTAGTTTGATTAAATCTATTCATTCAGTTCCTTTTGTTTATGTGAAAGGACTAATGTGTATTCCTCCTTTTTCGAAAAATCCTGAAGATAGTAGAATTCACTTTCGAAAACTTTGTTCTTTAAGAGACGAAATTTTAGAGAATGGTTTTGAAAGTGTTACTGATCTGTCAATGGGAATGTCAAATGATTATGAGGTAGCTATCGAGGAAGGGGCAACACATGTTAGAGTTGGCTCTGCAATTTTTGGAGAGAGAATATAGGTTATGTCTTAATATCTGATTTTAAGTGAGTGTATAAAATGACAGATCATAAAATTACAGTTGTAGGTGGTGGTAGAATGGGAGAAGCTCTTTGTCTTGGTATTGTAAAGACAAAATTCGCCAAACTCAAGAATATCAATGTAATAGAACCGTTAAAAGAGAGAGCTGATTATCTTAGAGAAGAGCATTGTTTTAATGTTTTTTCGGAATACGGCGAATTTATTTTAAATTCTGACATTTTGCTTATTGCAGTAAAGCCCCAAGTTATAGATGGAGTTTTATCTTCTATAGTAGACTTTTATAAAGACCAAATAGTTGTTTCGATCGCTGCAGGAATTCCTATTTCAAGATTCCTGGAGAATTTTGGTGAAAATGCGAAGGTTATTAGAGTGATGCCAAATACTCCTTGTTTAGTTGGTTCAGGTGCCTCAGCTTTGTGCTCGTCAAAAGAAACGAAAGAAGATGATATGTCACTTGCACTAAAGCTTTTTAGTTCAGTAGGTATTGTAGAAGAAGTACCTGAAAGTTTAATGGATGCTGTTACAGGACTTTCAGGGAGTGGTCCTGCATATGTTTTTCAGTTTATTGAAGCACTTTCTGATGCGGGAGTAAGAGTTGGCTTGACTAGAGAGCAGGCCTTAAAATTTGCTGCTCAAACTGTCTATGGATCGTCTAAGCTTCTTTTAGAAACTAAAGAGCATCCTGGAAAACTCAAAGATATGGTTACCTCTCCCGGAGGCACAACTATTGCAGGGCTGCATGCTCTTGAAAAGGGAGGTATTCGCTCTACAGTGATAGATGCTGTTATTGCGGCCACAAATAGAAGTAACGAATTAGGTAAAAAATAAAATTATAAGTTGGGGGAAGAAAGCTGTTTATTTTTTTTAATCTTATTAATGCGATTGCTATTATTGTAGGTTATATTCTCTGGATTTATGTGTTTGTTTTACTTGCTCGAGTTCTTATTTCTTGGGTAGAAGCTGATCCTTATAATCCGTTTGTTCAATTTCTGTATCGTGTAACAGAGCCAATTTTGGCACCTATACGATATAGGATTCCTGATCTGGGCGGTTTTGATTTAAGTCCCATAGTTGTTTATTTGATAATTCTTTTTTTGCAAGAATTTCTTGTAAAGAGTCTTTATCAAGTTGCTGATCTTTTTAGATAATATTTCATAATTCTATTGTATTCCCGATGAGGATATTTTGGAGATAGAAGGTAATTTTAAGACTATTTCTTTTGATGGAGAGAAACTTCTTTTACTTGATCAAAGAAAACTTCCAAATGAAGAAGTATATGTTACGTGTAAGGATGAATTTGAGGTTGCTGATGCTATTTTTCGCATGGTCGTAAGGGGTGCTCCTGCGATTGGTGTTACAGCGGCATATGGGATGGCACTTTCTGCAAAAAGAACTGTCGGTATGGGTTTAGATGGGCAAATTGATTCGCTTAATAATGCATCTAAGATTTTAGGTGAGACACGTCCTACAGCCGTAAATTTGTACTGGGCGATACAAAAATCACTTGAACTGATAAAAGATATTAATACTCCGGAAGAACTCATGAAAAATCTTTTAGATTTTGCTACTTCTCTTCATATGGAAGATATTGAGATATGTAAAAAAATAGGAGATCTTGGTTCTCCTCTATTGCCAGAAAATGCACATGTTTTAACTCATTGTAATGCTGGTGCTCTTGCGACTGCAGGATATGGCACTGCAGGTGGAGTTATAAGAAGTGGATTCCGTGATAATCGAGTAAAAGATGTTTATGTTGACGAAACGAGACCTTTTTTGCAGGGTGCGAGATTGACTGCTTGGGAATTGAGTAAAGACAGAATTCCTGTAGTGCTAATTTCAGATAATATGGCTGGTTATTGCATGAAACTTGGAAAAATTAATGTAATCGTAGTTGGGGCAGATAGGATTGCCGCAAATGGTGATGTTGCAAATAAAATCGGAACATATTCACTTTCTATCTTAGCGAAGAAGCATAATATTCCTTTTTTCGTTGCTGCTCCAACAAGCACGATCGATATGAATACAGAATCTGGAGAAAGTATCCCAATTGAGGAGAGGTCTGGAGATGAAATTAGGACATTTGGAGGAAAAAAAATAACTCCAGACGAAGTAAATGTGTTCAATCCTGCATTTGATGTGACTCCTTTTGAATTGGTAGATGCACTAATTACAGAGAAAGGAATTGTGCGTCTATCATCCGGAGAAAAAATCAATTCTTTGGTATGATATTGGGATTTATTGTTTTTTTAAAAATTGCATACTACTTTTCTTATTTGACTTCAAAAGGTTCTCACGATATAAGTCCGGTTTTAAACTTTGTGGAGGGGGGCTGTAGCGAAGTTGGTTATCGCGCTGGCCTGTCAAGCCAGAGATCGCGGGTTCGAGTCCCGTCAGCCCCGCCATTAGTTTTCTTAGGTATTTTTTTTGAAAAACCAAACCTTCCAATTTTTGTAGTTTTCTGATAGCATCACTCAATAATTCATAAAAATTTTTTTTACTATGTAGTTTTTGCTTTTGTGCCCTTTGTTTAAGGGCGATATTATTTTAATTGGAGGATGTTTTAAAATGAAGCGTATTTTCACTTTTGGTTTTGCGGTAGTTGTTGCTGTAGCTATGTTAGGTCTAAGTGTACCTACTGAAGCTGCGAAGCTTCGTATTGGTGCGCACAGAGCAATTATGGGTTCATTTGAAGTTGTTGCTCATAAAGGCGGATACTGGAAGAAAGAAGGTTTGGATTATACATTTACTTCTTTCAAACAGGGAAAATTAATGAGAAATGCTATTATTCAGAATAATCTGGATACTGGCACAACTGGTTTCTCTCCTTTTAGTACTGCTATTTCTAGAGGTGCTAAAGTAACTGCAATTGGCGTAACTGCAAATATTTGTGGCACAAGTCACGTTATAGTTGCAAAAAATTCAAAATGGAAAAACCTTGGTCAATTAAAAGGGAAAACTTTTGTAACTAAAAAAGGTACTAGTGTAGATTTTGCTTTGAAATCTTACATTCTTCCTGCATATGGTCTAGGCGTTGGTGATTTCACGTGGCTAAGTACTTATACAACTGAGCGTGTAGCAAACGTTGCATCTGGAAAAGCTGATGT